>DATHOI010000193.1:0-6683 GCA_035485095.1 Polyangiaceae bacterium
TCTCCAAAGCCCCAGGCGCCACCACTCGTTGACGAACCGCTCTGTGCCGCCTCTGACGTTGGCCTGGCTCTTCGCCAATTGCCAGAAAGCTCCCCGATCCCAGCTGTCGATGTCGTGCCGCCGCGCGTGCAACTCCTCGCACCAATCGTCGATCGCCTCTTGGGTTTTCCCCAGCTTTTCTTCTCGTGCTTCGCCGGGTTTGAGGTGCTCGATGAGCAGAAGATTGTACAGGAGTGCCGCTCCATACATCGTTTCAGAGAAGAGCCGGGCGTGCTCTAGGTGCACGCGAACCTTGGCCGGAAAGGTGCCGGCTTGGGGGTGCTGCCAAGGCAACGCGCCGGACATCTCCCTTGTGCGATTCACCAGATGGCTGAGCAGAGAATCACCCACCGAGTGAGCGAGCCGATCACGCAGATATTCAGCTTCGACCCGGGTCAAACTCAGCGAAGCCGATTTGAGGAAGTCTTTGGGAGCTCGCGGGAGGTGACCGTCCCAGGCTCGACGCCCTTCGCCGTCAACTAGCGCACCGTCGTCGTCACGCTGGGGCCTGAACGCCTCGGGCCGCTTCAACTGCTCGTGATAGTCGTCCTGCGATCCCGCGAAGACTCGAATCCCCCAAGTGTGCAGCCCCAGCCAGTAAATGTTGCTGGGCAAGCGCTTCAGTCCGCCGCGTGCCTGCGACCCGATGACGCCCTGCACATCGTCCGACCGACAGAGGGCGTCGCACAACGCGATCTCATCGCGCCGCGCTCGCATGGACGGCGTTTCTCTCGTGCCGCCCGATTCTTGGATCGCCTTGTAGATCCAGGGAACGAACAAGAAGTACCGAGCACGCGTCTGGATTGTGTTCGTGCCAGGGAAAAATAGGTCTGAGAAGCCGTCGCGAATGGCTCCGAGGCCCAGCTCATCCCTGGTGTCGCTCTCCGCAAACCGGTCGATCGCTTCCAGCATGCGCTGGCGGTCACGATCCGAGTGATCCATCCACGAAAACGTTGACGTCATGAGCCTGACTTCCCCTAAGTGAACAAAACGCCCGACCATACATAACGTTGATGAGCTTGAGAAGCGCGTTTCCGCGTCGCAGACATTCATTGTCAGACTGGATGTTTGCTCCGTCATAGTTCGACATATGGCGCGTGGCCCGTAGGCGATTCACGCTTGAGGTCCGACGCTCACTCGCGTGACGGCGAGGCCTAGTACTTTTGTCGGCTGGAAAAGACGGTTGCCCGACATTCGCTGCCGCGAAGACTTCACCTGTCACAACTCGGCGAGGCCTGTCGCGGACTCGTGTTCGACCATCTAAAGCCCCGGTAGGTTCCGAAAAATGCCCATCGCAACCTTTGGCCGAAGGTTGGGCTGTTGCGTCGACGTACCGTCCCGCGCTTACAATGGAGAGTTAGAAATCGCCTGTCGATTTCCGGCACGGGCAGCCTCTGACGATTCGGTTGGTCCGTCACTGACCCCGCAAACAATAGCCAACAGCCACGCCGTGAATCCCTCTCCCAACTTCGCCTTCCTCGCCCACCACGACCCGCGCCTCGTCGCGCTCGGGACGCAGGCGGAAGAACACTTCGCGACCGACCCCAACGTCACGCTCTACAAGCTCCGCCAATTCTGTGAAGTCCTAGCGAAGCGCGCCGCCGCCCAAGTCGGCCTCCTCCTCAACCCGCGCGAGGAGCTCCGCCGCGTTATCGACGCGCTCTCCGATCGCGGCGCCATCGGCGCCACTCAGCGCGACCTCTTTCACCAGCTCCGACGCGCCGGCAATGAAGCCGTCCACGATCTTGCCGATTCCCAGTCGGAGGCGCTGCATCAGCTCAAGATCGCGACCCAGCTCGGCATCTGGTTTCAGCGCACTTTCGGCAACAATCGAAAGTTCGATTCCGGGCCCTTCGTGCCGCCGGCAGAGCCGAAAAAGGCTGATCCCGCGCTGCACGCAGAGCTCGAGCTGCTTCGAAAGCAAACCGAGCTGCACGCCATGCAACTCGAAGCAGCACGCCGCGAGCTCGAGGAAGCGAAGCGCCTCGCCGACGCCGAGCTTGCCACTCGAACCACTGCCGAGCAGCGCGCGCAGCAGGCAAAAGAAGAAGCCGCCATCTGGGAGGCCCTGGCCAGCCAGCACGCGGACTCCGAGGCCAGTCGTAACAAAGCCTTAGAAGAGCAGAACAAGAAGCTGCTCGCCGAGCTTGCCGCCGCGCAAGCGAGCGCGCAGGCGATGCCGGTCCGAGAAATCGAGACCACGGTGCTGCGTTCGGCTGCGGCCAGCGACGCCATCGAGCTCGACGAAGCCGCGACACGCCGCATCATCGATCAACAACTCCGCGCCGCCGGCTGGGACGCCGACACGGAGCGCCTCACGTTCGAGCGTGGCGCGCGTCCCGCACGCGGCAAGAACCAAGCGATTGCGGAATGGCCTACATTTACAGCGAATCCGCATCCGAACGCGCGCCACGATGGCCGCGCGGACTACGTGCTGTTCGCGGGCTTGCAGGTGCTGGGCGTGGTCGAAGCCAAACGTGCCGGCAAAGACGTTTCGAGTGTCATTCATCAGGCGCAGGACTACAGCGCGGGCTACCTGACGAAATCAAACGAAGTACTGCCCGAAGGGAGCCCGTGGGGCACGTGCAAGGTCCCATTCTTATTTTCGACGAACGGCCGACCCTACCTGCGCCAGCTCAAGACCAAGAGCGGCATCTGGTTTCACGATGTCCGCCGCCCGCAGAACCACTCTAAACCGCTCGAAGGTTGGCATACGCCAGAAGGGCTTCTCGACCTCCTCAAGCAAAACGAAGACGAAGCCTACGCCAAGCTCAAAGTCGAGCCGATGCCGTACATCGACCGCGACTATCAGCGCGCGGCCATCTTGTCGGTCGAGAGCGCGCTCGAAGCCGGCAAGCGTGAGCTCTTGCTCGCCATGGCCACCGGTACGGGCAAGACCCGAACCTGCATCGGCCTGTGCTACCGCCTGATCAAGACGGGCCGCTTTCGGCGCGTGCTCTTCCTCGTGGATCGCAATGCACTCGGCCGCCAAACCGCCGACGCACTGAAAGATCTGCGCCTCGAAAATCTGCAGACTTTTACGGATATTTACGACGTGAAAGAGCTCGCTGACCTCAAGCCTGAACGCGAGACGCGCCTGCACATCGCCACCATTCAAGCGATGGTCAAGCGCGTTGTCGGGCCGTTCGAGCGCGACAATCAGGAAATCCCACCCGTCGATCAATACGACTGCATCGTCGTTGATGAGTGTCACCGCGGCTACCTGCTCGATCGCGAGCTCTCCGACCGCGAGTTCCTGTTTCGCGACGAGGACGACTACATCTCGAAGTATCGGCGCGTGCTCGATCATTTCGACGCCGTGAAGATCGGTCTCACCGCGACGCCCGCGCTACACACGACCGAGATCTTCGGCGCACCCGTGTTCCGCTACTCGTACCGCGAAGCCGTCGTGGACGGTTTCCTCGTCGATCACGATCCGCCGATCCGCATCGTCACCAAGCTCGCGCAAGACGGCATCCACTATCAGGCGCGTGAAGAAGTGCTCGTCCTAGAGCGTTCCACGCAGGGCAACACGACTCTCAAGAAGGAGGAGCTGCCGGACGAAGTCGACTTCGAGGTCGACGCGTTCAATCGCCGCGTCGTGGTGGAGGACTTCAATCGCGTCGTCCTGACCGAACTGGCGAAGCACATCGACCCCGAACAAGACGAGAAAACGCTGATTTTCTGCGCGACGGACGCGCACGCCGACCTCGTCGTGATGATCCTCAAAGAGGTGCTCGCCGCTCGCTACGGCTCCGTCGACAACGACGCGGTCCTAAAAATCACCGGCGACACCGACAAGCCGCTCGAAGCCATCCGCCGCTACCGCAACGAGCGACAGCCCAACATCGCCGTCACGGTCGACCTGCTCACCACCGGTATCGACGTCCCCAAGATCGCTAACCTGGTGTTCCTACGTCGCGTTCGCAGCCGCATTCTCTACGAGCAGATGCTCGGCCGCGCCACGCGTCTCTGTCCGGAGATCGGCAAAGAGCGCTTCCGCGTGTTCGACGCGGTCGACCTGTACTCGGCCATCAAGGCCGTCACCGACATGAAGCCGGTCGTGGTGAACCCCATGATCACCTTCGAGCAGCTCGTCAAAGAGGTGGTCGAAGGCAAGGAACAAGAATTCCGCGAAGAGTCGCTGCGCGAGCTCGTCGCCAAGCTCCAGCGAAAAAAGCGCGCCCTCAAGGCCGTCGGTGAAGAGCGCGTCGAAGCCGCCGCGGGCATGCCGGTAAAAGAGCTGCTCGAATTTCTAAAGAAGGCCGCGATTGGCGAAGTCGCAGACTGGCTCACCCAACATGCAGCCATTGCCACCTACCTCGACGACGCCACCGGCAGCACGCCGTACAAGATGATCGTCTCGGAACATGTGGACCAGGTCCGTGAAGTCCGGCGCGGCTACGGCAAGCAGGGCAATACCCGCCCTGCCGACTACCTCGAGACCTTCAAAGCCTTCCTCGAAGGCAACTTAAACAAGATCCCGGCGCTGCTGGTGGTCACGCAACGGCCGCGCGACTTAACGCGCGAAGATCTCAAACAGCTCAAGCTTGTCCTCGACCAAGAAGGCTTCACTGAGAAGGCGTTGCAATCGGCGTGGACTGAATCCAAGAACGAAGACTTCGCCGCGACCATCATCGGCTACATCCGACAGCTCGCGCTCGGCTCGCCACTCGTGCCCTACGGCGAGCGCGTCGATCACGCGGTGCAGCGCCTGCGCAAGAAGCATGCGTTCACTGAGCCGCAGCGCAAATGGCTCGACCGCATCGCGTCGCAGGTCAAACACGATCACATCGTGGACAATGAGCTGCTCGAGAAGGGCGATCTCAAAGCCGAGGGCGGGGGATTCACGCGCCTCAACAAGGCCTTCGACGGCAAACTCGACGCCCTGCTCAAGGAACTGGCCGAGGAGGTCTGGTCGGACGCCAGCTAGAAGCGCGCTGTTCCACGTTCAACGCTAAAAACGCTGGTTTCCGCGCGCCGAACACGGCAAAACCGGCGACCCTGCTCACGCAGCCACGGACCCATGCCCAGCACACAAGACATCGTCTCGAAGCTCTGGAACCTCTGCCACGTCCTCCGCGACGACGGCATCACCTACCACGAGTACGTGACCGAGCTCACGTTCCTACTCTTTCTCAAGATGATGAAAGAGACCGAGCAAGAAGCGCAAATCCCCAAAGGCTACCGCTGGGACGACCTGCTCAAGACGGACGGCATCGAGCAACTCAACTTCTACAAGAAGCTCCTAGTCGATCTCGGCGGCAAAGGCTCCAAGCGCGTGCAGGCCATCTTCAACAACGCCTCCACCGCGCTCCGCCAACCGCGCCACCTGCGCACCGTGGTGGATTCGATCGACGGCCTCGACTGGTACAGCGCCAAGACCGAAGGCCTCGGCAACCTGTATGAAGGCCTACTCGAGAAAAACGCCGAAGAAACCAAAAGCGGCGCCGGCCAATACTTCACCCCGCGCCCGTTAATCGACTCGATGATCGCCCTGGTCAAACCCCAGCCCGGCGAGCTCATTCAAGATCCCGCTGTCGGCACCGGCGGCTTCCTGATCAACGCCGACCGCTACATGCGCGAGCAAACCGATCACTACAAGCTCCCGAGCGCCGAGCAAGATTTCCAACGCAAGAAAGCCTTCACCGGCGTGGAGCTCGTGCCCGACGTGCACCGCCTCGCCCTAATGAACGCGATGCTCCACGGCATCGAAAGCGACATCGAACTCGGCGACACGCTCAGCGAAACCGGCAAAAACCTGCCCAAAGTCGACGTGATCCTCACCAACCCGCCCTTCGGCACCAAAAAGGGTGGCGGTGGTGAAGGCCGGGACGACATCACTTACCCCACGAGCAACAAACAACTCGTCTTTCTTCAACATATCTATAGAGGGCTCAAAACAAATGGCCGCGCAGCCGTCGTGCTGCCCGACAATGTCCTCTTCGAAGACGGCGTCGGCCAAAAGGTGCGCGCCGACTTGATGGACAAGTGCGATCTCCACACCATCCTGCGCCTGCCCACCGGCATCTTCTACGCGCAAGGCGTGAAAACCAACGTGCTCTTCTTCACGCGTGGTGCGAAGGACAAGGGCAACACGAAGGCGGTTTGGTTCTTCGACATGCGCACGAATATGCCGTCGTTCGGAAAACGCACGCCGTTCACGCGCACGCACTTCGCGGAGTTCGAGAAGGCGTTCGGCAGCGATCCGTACGGCAAGGCGAAGCGCAAGGACCAGGGCGAAACAGGGCGCTTTCGGAAATTCACACGCGAGGAGGTCGAGAAGCGCGGGGACAATCTCGATATCTCGTGGTTGAAGGACGAGAGTGTGACGGATCGCGCGGACTTGCCGGAGCCGGATGTGATTGCGGCGGAGATCGTCGCGCAACTTCAGAACGCAATGGATGAGATGACCGCGCTACAGGATGCGCTGGCAGGTCCATCGTGACCGAGACTGAGACGGAGCGCGAGTGTGGTCAATGGCCGATCGCGGAGCTGCCGCCCGGTTGGTGCTGGGCGCCGTTCGGGGCAGCGTTCTCAAATCAAACGACAAGCGACAAGAAGCTGGCGCAGGACAGGTACGAAGCAGCTGGTTCTCTAGCGGTGGTTGATCAAGGCCGAAACCCAATTGCGGGCTACACGAG
>DATHOI010000194.1:0-2185 GCA_035485095.1 Polyangiaceae bacterium
CCGTAGCCGCTCGGGACGCCACGATGCCGTCGGCGATGTCGAGCGCGAGCGGGTTCCAGCGCAGCATCCGGGTCAGGCGCGCCACACGGGGAAACGCGCTGCGTCCCGAGGTCACGAGTGGCGCCGTGACCGGGAAAATGAGCACGCCCGCCAGTAAGCAACGGCGCGCCGTGATCAGGAAGGTGACCGGTGCCCTGGCAAAGGAGTCGAGCAGGCGCGCCATCGCGCGGTCGTCCTCGTGATTGTCGAGCACGATCAAGTGCGGCCCGGTGCGCGCGAAGTGAGCGTTGAGCCGCGCCACGCGGCCGTCCCCGCCCGCCACGCCAAAGCGCAGCGCGAGCATCTCGGTCAGTGTGTAGAAGTCCCAGGACCCAACGCGAAACCACGATGTGTGGCCCGCAAAGAAACGGGCCATGCGATGCGCGAGCGCATTGGCCAGCATCGATTTGCCGCTGCCACCGGCGCCGACCAATGCGAGTCGAGTTGGCGCCGTGGCGGCGATCGTTTTCGAGAGCGTGGCAAGCTCGGTGCTGCGCCCTTTGAGACCCCGCGGTAGTGGTGGAAGATCGAGAAGCGGCGCCATGTTTTTTCGAGCGCGCAGCCTACACGGAAACTGAATGACTGCCGCGCTCGACGCGAACTCCGTTTGGCCGACTCAGCGCACGCGACGCAACGAGATCGCGGCTTTGTCCTCGAGCACGCGGAAGGTGAAGGACTCGGTCAGGTACAGCTCGACCGTCGTGCGGTCGTGCCCCGCGTAGCCCAGCGACAGATCTTGACCGACGGTCAGCTCGTAGTCGCCGCCGCGAGTGGAGAGCAACACCGCGCCCTCTTTTAGCGCGGGCGCCCAAATGAGTGAGCCCTCGGCGACGCGCTCTTCGATGCGGTTGCGGAGCGGGTAGCCGTCGTCGCCATCGGCGGTCAGCTCGTCGTACGCTTCCATGCCCAGAGCGAGCGCGTACGGACCGTTGACGCCCGCCATGCGCAGGATCTCTTTTGCCGCGCTGACAGCGCTCGGCCACGCTTGGCTGGAGCGAACTTCGATCGGTGTGTGCGGGCTCGCTTCGATCATGCCCGTGATATTCGCGTCTTTGAAACCGTGGAAAATCGCGTCGTCCTCCGCGCGTGCGATGCTCTCGGCAGCCAGGATCACCGGGTCGAGGTCGAGGTCGTTGGCGCCGCGTCCCGCGTAGTCGAGCTCCAAGATCGGCAGTAGGATGGGCGCGCGCAGCTCCACGAGCGGGCGCACGTCGCGAATGGCGTGCGACACGTGCTCGACTGGCCCCTTCTCGACGTGCCGCAGACGGCCGGTGTTGACGCCACCAAGCTGCCAGCCGTGCGGGCCGGAAAAATCCACCAATTTACGCCCGGCCAAGTGCAGCTTGAGCACGCGCCGCGCTTCTTCGTCGATCTGCTGCCAAGCTTCACTGACGATGGGCGCTTTCTGACGCTTCAGCAGATCCATTACTTCGTCCCCTTCAAGCTACCGATGCCGAGTGAGGTCGACGGCGTGCCCGCCTCGCCGCCCGAGCCCGCGCCGGCCCCGCTGGTGGTTTGCTTTTCGACCTCGGTGATCGGGCCGCTCGACTTGAGGTAAGTGTCGATGTTCGCGCCGAAGACCGGGTTCGTGCGACGCAGCCATTCGAGCGTCATCATCGCGTGCTCGACCTCTTCGTTCTTGTTGTGGATCAAGACCGAGCGCAGCTCGCCGTCGGTGCAGGCTTCGGCGCGTTGCTGATACCAGTCAATCGCCTCGAGCTCCTCTTTGAGCGAGACAATCGCGCGATGGGTATTTTTGGTGTCCTCGGATAGAAGCTCGATTGGCTCGTGGTAGCTCTCACTGCTCATGACCGGGAACATACACCGGCGACGCAGCCGAGCGGCGCCGAACGCGTGCTCGCGCTGGCGCGTTTCGGCTGTGTGGCGTTTGTGTGCCCTGCCTTGGCCCTGTAGCCTGTTCGCGCTCCGAGCAAGCCCGTATTTCACGCCATCAGATGTTCAAGATTCACGAATTTTCCTCCGCAGCCGGTGAGCTGTCCTCGGTGGTTCTGCGCGCTACGAACGGCCGGCTCGAGATCGTCGTGGATGGCGAGGCTTGGCCGTTGCCGCAGGGCGCGCTCGGCGCTGTGCTGAAGCGTTACGGCGCGCCGTTCGATGCAGCGGCTCGCGTTGCACCCGTGGCAAG
>DATHOI010000195.1:0-11936 GCA_035485095.1 Polyangiaceae bacterium
CATGTAAGCCCTCTAAAGCGGCCACCAGCTCCGTGAAGGGGGCCCGCAGGACTCGGACCGGAACCCTCAGATGGAACGCGAATTCTTTGGCGACATGGGCGTCGAGCACGTCAACGGCGGCCACGTCGATGCGATCGCTCCGCGCGTCGCGATGAACCGGGAGCGCGAGCAGCCGCTCGCACATCCCGAGCGGCAGTCGTCGAACCACATCCGGCAGCGCGCGTACGGTATGAATGGCCGGAAAATCACTGCGATCCAGGGCGCGCTCGAGCAGCTCGACGAGGTCGGGGTACAGCTCGTTGACGGCTTGCGTCAAAGAAATGCGGCGATCTACCGCTGCAAATAGGGCGGCCTCCACCTTGGCGGTCTCCGCTCCACTGTGAATCAGTCGTCGTGCGAGCTCTGCAGACAAGGCAAGCAATGCTAGCCGGCTGCTTCAAACCTGTCGCCGACAATCTCGCTTCGATAAGGCAGCTCGGTCAGGGCGTCCGGCGCCAGCGACCCGTAGGTCACTCCTTGAACTGAAACACGACCTCGGTCCGGCGCACGAGGCCGAGCTCGTCGCGCGCTGCCCGCTCGACTGCCGCCGGGTCATCCTTGATCCGGGCGACCTCGGCGCGCAGCTCCCAGATCTCCTCGGACAGCCGGGAGACTTCTTCGTCGGCGCGCACCTTCTCGTCACGGAGGCTCTGGAGCCGGGGCAGACCTGTCGCGGAAAGCATCAGCATCGGCACCGAAATGGCGGCCAGCGCCAAGACAGCCAATGGCAGAACGCGCTGCGCGAAGAGGGCGCCGGAGGTCACCTATAGAAGCTCTCACAGGCCGCGAGACAGGGCCAGAAATCGGCTATGGTTCCGCTCCAATCAGCTCGCGACAAGGGGGCGCCTGAGCGCCTGGCCAAAAGCGAGCCCTGACTCTGCCCCAGACGAAAAGTAGCCATGATCGAGACGGATATCCTGCAGGCTGAGCTCGAGCGACTGTTCGACCTTCCCGAGCTCCTGAAGCTGAGCCGCGACCTCCTCGGCTTCGACCCCGACAACGTGGGCGGCACCGCCGCCAAGGCATCGTTCGCGGGCGCGCTCACCGCGCATTGCCTCGAGCACGACGCGATCGAAGCGCTGTGCGACGCGATGCTGGCCACGCACGGTGAAGTCAACGCGAAAGTCGCCGACCTACGCGTCACCGGCGTCGCGCTGGATGAAGAGCTGAAGACGGGTAGCGAGCTCGGGCCTTACGTGATCGTGCGAAAAATCGGCGAAGGCAGGCTCGCGATTTCGTACGTGGCTCGCAAGGACGGCGGCGAGTACCGCCTGAAGGTGCTGCGCCGCGAGGCCACCCGGGATCAGCGTGGTTTACAACGTTACCTAACCGTCAATCGTCTGATCGGGCAGATCGAGCACGACGGTCTGCCGAAGCAGCTCAATGCGAGCAAAATCGGGAATCGCTACGCCGTGTCGCACTCGTGGGTCGATGGGCAGCCGTTGTCGGCGCGTATCGCGCGCACCGGCCCGATGCACATCAACGAAGCCAAGAGCCTGATCCGCGGCATTTTGGAGCCACTGGCAGCACTCCACGGCCGACGGATTGCCCATGGGGATCTGCGGCTCGACAACGTGATCCTGGCGCGCGGCAATGACGGCGCGCAAAGCGTGCTCCTGGTCGACGCTGGCTCGGATCGCTTGCGCGCGCGCGCGCGCGTCGTAAACGGCCGGAACGAGCTGTTTTCGACCGTCGGCTCCCCGCGCACGGTTTCCCCCGAGCAGATCCGCGGCATGACCGCGGACCCGACGAGCGACGTCTATTCCTTCGGCGCGATGTTGTATGAAATTCTGAGCGGCAAACCGCTGTTCGGAGACAAACCCGCGCTCGAAGCCGCCTTCGCGCACATCACGATCGAGCCACCGCCGCCGAGCAGCGTCGCGCCGCGCGGCTGGATCCCGAAGGACTTGGACGATCTCGTCCTCTTGCTGCTCGCAAAGGACCCCGCACGCCGCCCGAAGAGCGCCAGTGAGGCGCTCTCGTTCTTCGAGGACACCAAGCCGTCGACCGTTCAGGCGCCCCTCGTCACCATTACTCCCGCGGAGCTCGACGCCAAGATCGAAGCCCTGGTCAAGAGCCCGACGGACGACGACGCGGCGTTGAACCTCGAGGCAACGGTGGAAGCGGGCGCCGACGCTGTGCGCGTGGCGGAAGCGTTCCAGATGGCAGGCGAGCTCACGGAGGACAGCGCTGACGGCAAGGACGCCAAGAAGAGCCTACTATTTCGCGCAGCGCGCTTGTACGCGGACCGCGGCAAAGACCTGGCGAAGGCCGAGCAGGTCTACGTGCAGATCGCCGAGCTCGACCCGAGCGACAACGTCGCGCAGAGCGGCCTCGAAGACACACGGCGGCGTCTCGGCAAGTTCGAAGAAGTCGTGGAGATGCTGCTCGCGCGCGGCGAGAAAGCCGAGAGCTCGAGCGAGCGAGCGCGTGCGCTCTCTGAAATCGGCAAACTGTACGCAACCGAGCTGAAGGACACGGACCAAGCGCTGATCGCCTTCACTCAAGCCCTATGTGAAGATCCAACCCAGAGCGCGATCAGTAGCGAGATCGAGCGACTGGCGGGCACCAACCAGGAGGCCTGGGGCGAGGTGTTGGCCAATTGCTCCGGCAGCGCCGAGGACGAGAACGTGGCGCTGGAGACACGGTCGGCGATCTACAACCGCATGGGCCAATGGTACGTCGACAAGGTCAAGCGACCCGACCTCGCCCTGCCCTGCTTCCAAGCCGTGATTGCCAGCGACCCCGCAAACGACGCCGCGCTCGACGGCATGACGCAGATCTATCGCAAGGCTCAACAATGGGCGGAGCTCGGCATGGTGCTCACGCGCCGCGCCGACGCCGCTGCGACGCCCGCGCAGGCTCGCGATCTGCGCGCCGAAGCGGCCGAGATCCTCGAGCTACATCTGAACGACACGCAGAGCGCGCGCGGCTTGTACGAGCAGATCTTGGCCGAGGACCCGGGACAAGCCAAAGCCAGCGAAGCGCTGGCTCGCATCTACGAGCGCACGGGCGACTATCCGAATTTCGTGAAGATGCTCGAGCGGCGCGCAGAAGCGCAACGCGGGGACGAGAAGCTCAAGGTGCAAAATCGCATCGCCGAGATCTACGAGACCCAGCTCAACGACGACGATGAAGCGCTCAAGCGCTACGCCGCCGTGACCGCCGTAGACGGCTCGAACTTGGAAGCGCTCCGCGGGCTCGACCGCCTCTATTCCAAGCTGGGTCGCTTCCAGGACTTGCTGGAGAACCTGACACGCCAAGTCGACGTCGCCGCGACGCCTCGACAAAAAGTGACGCTGTGGGAGCGCGTCGCCGCGATCCACGACGAAGAATTCTTGAATCACGAGAAGGCGGCGGAAGCCTTGGAGCGCGTGTTGGCCATTGATTCGGCCAACGAGAACGCGATGACCTCGCTGATTCGGCACTACCGTTCGCTCGACCGCTGGGAAAACGTCGCCACCCTGTACGAGCGTCAGCTGAAGCTCGTCACCGAGACGCCGCGTCGGCTCGCGCTACTCTTGCAGCGGGGCAAGGTGCTGGCGGATCAAATCGGCTCGCCCGAGCGAGCGATGCAAGCCTACGACGCCGTGCTCGAGATCGACCCGCAACACGCTGGCGCGCTCGAAGCGCTCGCCCATTTGCGGGAGTCCACTGGTGACTCCAACGCAGCGCTGGCGGCGCTCGAGACGCTGGCCAACAAGGCCACATCGCCCGAGGCCAAGGCCGAGCAGTACATTCGCGCCGCGAAGTTACTGGAGGCCCGCGGCGATCGCGACGGCGCGATCGAGCGCTACAAGCGCGCTCTCGACGCCAACCCGAAAGACTCGACGTCGGCGGCTGCGCTGCGCGAAGCGTACGCAGCGCGCGGCGACGTGAACGCCGCTATCCAGCTCATCGAGCGAGAAATCGGCCACACCGAGGGCGATCTCGCCAAGGGGCGCTTGGCCGGGCAGATGGCGGTCTTGTGCCGCAATCGCCTGAAGGACGACAAGCGCGCCGAAGAGGCCGCCAAGCGCGCCGTTGCGTTCGATCCGACGAACCTCGATGCGCTGACCGTGCTGGGCGACATTGCCTTCGACGCCAAGCGCTTCATCGAGGCGGCCACCCATTACGACCTGATCGCCGGTCGCGCCGATTCACTGGAGAAGAAAGAAGCCGCGCGGCTACTCGTACGCTACGTCGACGCACTCAGCCAAACGAGCTCCACTGAAAAAGCGCTCGCCCCGATGGACACGTTGCTGCGCATCGCGCCGGACGATTCGGACGCGTTGGAACGCGTGGCTCAGGTGACGTTCGAGCACGGCGCACCGAAGCGAGCAGCCGAGCTGTACAAGGATCTCTTGGCGCGCTTCGACACGGTGCTGACTGCCGACAGCCGCGTTCGCGCGCACTATCGTTACGGCGAAGCGTTGCGGCTGAGCGGCGACGTCACCGCGAGCCTCACCCCGCTGGAGGAAGCGGCGGATCTCGATCCCAGCATGCCCGAGCCGCTGGTCGCGCTCGCTAAGGTGTACGAGGCTCAAGAGAAATGGGCCGAGGTCATCAAGGTCAAGACTCGGCACCTCGACATCGCCACCGGCGATGAACGCGTGCAACTCTTGGTCGACGTGGGTGACCTCGCGTCGAGCAAGCTGAACGACCGCTCTCAGGCCGCGAAGAGCTTCGTCGCCGCGTTGGAAGAGCGCCCCGACGACCGGCGACTGCTCAGCAAGCTGATGCAGCTCTATAGCGAAGAGAAAGACTGGAACAAGCTGGTCGACGTCGTGCTCAGGCTGGCAGAATTCGTCGACGACCCGAAACAGAAGGTCAAATATCTGCACACCGCGGCGATCGTCACGGCGCGCCAAGTCGGCGATCCGGATCGCGCGCTCGAGTTCTACGAGCAGGTGCTCGCGCTCGAGCCTGGTTTCGATCGCGCGCTGACCGAAGCGGTCGAGCTGGAGCAGGATCGCGGCAATCACCTCGGTGTCGAGCGCTGGCTGAAGCGGAAGCTGGAGCATGCGAGCTCTGCCAACGACCAAGCCGGCATGCTGCAAACGTTCACCGCACTCGGCGAGCTGTATGAGAAGGGCCTCGGCTACATCGACCAAGCGATTGACGCTTTGGAAGCGGCGCAAACGCTGGAGCCCGACAATCGCGAGCGCACCGAGCACTTGAGTAACCTGTACGTCACTGACCCAGCGCGCTACTTGGACAAGGCCGTCGCGGCGCAGTCGGTGCTGCTACGCCAAAATCCCTATCGCCACGACTCGTATAAGACGCTCCGCCGTTTGTATACCGAGACCAAACAAGCGGACGCTTCGTGGTGCCTATGCCAGGCATTGACCGTATTGAACCTGGCTGAGCCGGATGAAGAGCGCTTCTACAAGCGCATGCGCTCCGAGACCGCGGCACCCGCACAAGCCGCGTTTTCCGAGGATGACTGGCTGGACTTGGTCATGCACCCGCAGGCGGACACGCTGCTCACCAGTGTCTTTGCGCTGATCGAGCCGATTGTGGTCGCGCGCCGGAGCCAGACCATTCAGGAGCTGGGGTACGACCCGAGCTACGCCGTCGACGTCGCGACCCATTCCGCTCCGGTGTGCCAAAGCCTGTACTACGCCGCGGGCGTGCTCGGCATCGCAGTTCCGCCAGCGTACGAGAACCCCAACGACCCAGGCGGGATCTCCTTCTTGTTCGCGACCGAGCCGTCCCTGGTCCTGGGCACGACCGCGCTCCGACCAGACGTGCCACTGCAACCAGCGGCCTTCATCGCTGGTCGGCAGCTCACGTTCTTTCGGCCGGGCTTATATCTGCGTCACTTGCTCGGTTCGGGCACTGCGCTCAAATCGTGGTTTTTTGCGGCCATCAAGCTCACCTCGCCGCAATTCCCCGTTTCGCCAGAGCTCGAGGGCGCGGTGAATGAAGCCTACCAAGCGCTGGAAGCTGGGCTCGTCGGTCAAACGCGCGATCAGCTCACGCGGGTGGTTGCCAAGCTCTTGACCTCGGGTGCAGCCCTCGATCTGAAGCGCTGGGTCGCAGGCGTCGATCTGACCGCGGATCGCGCGGGCTTCGTGCTCTCGCATGACCTGGAGACCGCAACTCAGGTCGTCAAAGCTTCGGACGAGAGCTCGAGCGCCGTCGCCCCAGACGAACGCTTCAAAGAGCTCGCGTTGTTCGCCGTAAGCCCGCAGTATTTCGAGATCCGTCAGCGCCTGCTGATCTCCGTCGACTCCTGAGCTAAGAGCGCTCACCTTTCCGATCTAGCTTTGGCCGCAAAAGCTGTACGGACAGGTGCGCGCTCCGACCACCGAAATCTCACGGATCGCACGCGGGTTGCGCCGAAAAGCCTACGCGCTGCCCTGTAACGACGTAGTCGTTCGACCAATCAAAGGTAGAGATCGATCCAGTGTGGGCAATCGGTAAAGCACTCATCTTTACGATTGGCGACTCGACACAATGATCAGCTTACGAAGAAGCGCGCGGCGCCGTTGTGATCGATACTCCACTCTCGTCGCATCAATTGCCCGAATTTGTGAGGCTTCCGCTAGGTAAATTTCGGGAACGAAAGATTGTGAAACGGTTTTTGAGTCGCATAGACACCATTAGTTCGAGACTCTGGCTGCGACGCGGAGGCACCATGGAACATCAGCTGAAACTCACGGCCCGAGGCCAAGCGGTTTACGAGCTCATGGTAGATCTCGGGTTGAGCCTCGACGCAGCGTGCGCGCGCGTCGAGCTCGAGCTCGAAACGCTACGCCAAACGGTAGACAACATCCTCACCGAGAGCGCCTGGGAGGACGTACCGAAAGCGATGCAAGCTGCACTGCGCGGTGTGAGCCTGCAACTACAGAACGCCTATTTGGAGGAATCCGAGCGCGAGAACGACGACGCGGCACCTCACCGCACACCCTGGCAGGACGGCGCTGGCGTCCACTAGCGCTCAGGGACTTCGAGCGCCTCGACCCGCGTTGCTCGGCTCTCCCCCGCCCAGCGCAGAGGGCAGGAAACTCGGATGGGAGAGAGAGCCGTTGACGCGCCAGCCGTAGAAGCCGTCCGCGCGCTTGGCCCGCTTGTTCTGGGGCACCAAGTCGAAGAGGCCCGGCACCGGCGACCCCGGAGAGCCGAATAGGCCGCGAGTCATGTCGTCCTTATTCATGAAACGCTCACTGAACTTGAAGCGAGCGCTGAGGCTAAGCACGCTCGAGTCGAACGGATCGCGCAGACGAGCGCTGCCATCCGCCGTCAGCTCGACGTCCTTGCCGGTCGCGCTGAAGTTGTCGATCTTCAGGTTACCCGCGGTTGCCGTGGCCTGAAATATCAGATCCCCGACTTCGACCTTGGGCAGAGCGATCGCATTGAGCACCTTGGTCTTGCCGTCACCCGCGGACAGGCCGCTGAACTTCAGGTCGACCTTGCCCTCACTCTTGCTGAGCTTACCTTCGGGGATCAGAAATTCGACATGGCCGCCGAGCGTGCCGCCGATGGGGAGACCAATCAGATCACCGACCAGCGGCGCGTCCGCGAGCCCGAGGTCCTCGATCTCGACCTCGAGCTTGCGCCCGCCGTCCGCGTCCGAAGTAAAACCGGTGATTTCTCCGCCGAACGCACTAGCGCCGAAGTTCACGTGCACGGTCCCGAACAGCAAACGCAGCAGCGATACGCGCGCATGCACGGAATCGATGCGCATCACCTTGGGCTTTGCCGGCTTCGGCGCGTCGTCTGGCGAAGCCGCGGCGTTCGGCTCGTTGCTCGGCTGCGAAATGAGCTCGACGTCGTCGGCCTGAATGCCGCTGAACCAATACGAGCCGAGGTGCCCGAGACGAAGCGTCAACGGATTGGGTCCGGTTTGGCTGCGGTTGAATTCGTTCTGAATGCGCGCGCGCAAGCGGTCGTACGGGAACGTCAGGTAAGCAAAGAAGGCCAACGAAAAGCAGTAGAACGCGCCGTAGCCGATCCATTTCAGGATGCGCTTGGTCCTCGCGTTCACGGCTTCGCCTCGTCAGCGTCGGGCTCGGCTTTCTTTACCGCCTTGTCGGGTGCCGTGCTGCGGTCGAAGGCGCTGACCACCATTTCCACGTCGTACGAGTCCGGCTCCGGGCCGCGCTTGCGGATGTTGAGCGCCGAGATACTCATCGGATTGTCCGTCTGCTCGATGCGCTCCATGAACTTCGACAGCTTGAGCATGCCGACCTTGTGGAGCGCGATCTTGGTCGACCGCTCCGAGTACTTCTTGCCGTGTGGAACCGCCTGCCGGTCCTGGCTCTCCGGGATCTCGATCCCCGACTCGGTCGCGAGGCCCGCGAGGAATGCAGCGAGCTGCGGCGCCGGCTTGGCATAGCGTTGCAAGGTCGCCGCCTTCTCCAACTTGGCCCGCTCGATTTGATCGCGGTTGTCCTCTAGGTTGTCCGAGGCGTCACGCAGGGCTTGGTTTTCCGCGCGTCGCGAGTGTTCCAGAGCGGTCAAACCGATCGGCAGCATGAACACGATCAGCACGGTCAACGCGATCAGCGCACCATTCAGGATGCGTTGCTCGCGAGGCTCCAGGCGAGCCATGCGGTCGGCGAGCGTCACGGCTTGTCCTCCGTCGGCGCGTCTGCCGGTTTCGGTTTCTTCTTCGGCCCAGCGTCCTCCGGACACTTGATGTCGAATTCGAGCACGTATTTCTGGCGGTCGCCGTTCACGACCTGACTCACCTTGGCGATCTTCGGCTCCGAGACACAGCGATTCTCGCCCATCTTACTGGCGATATCCTGAGCGTCCTTGGTCGTGCCGACGACGCCGTTGACCTTGACGTGCCCGCGTTGCACGTCGAACTCTTCGATGTCGTGCACGACGCTGATCGGAATCGCATTCGATAGCTCGACCACCATGTCGAACGCGTCCATGTGCGGCATGGGGTCGGGCTCGTCCTTACTCTTCGCGCGGTCGATGGCCTCGCTCACCGCGTCCGGATCGCTCAGTTCCTCGCCGAGAATTTGCTGAGTTTGTGCCGCGAGCGACTGCGTGAGCTCATCATGCTCACGAGACAACGCGCGCAGGCTCGCCCAGCTCGCGAACAAGAAGCTGACCAGTGTCGCCGCGGTGAGCCCCGCCAGCAGCGGCGCTCGTTCCTTCAAGAAGCCGAACCCGCGCTGGTACGCGAGCGGGCCGCTGCGCAGATTCATGTCCACGGCCTTGCCCGACAGCCCAGCGGCCAGCGAAAGCGCCTTGGCAAACCGCGGCAATGCCAGCACGATTTCCGGTGCCGCCGGCTCGATTTGGAAGGTCGGTAGCGCGCGCACGGGCACTCCGAGCTCGTGGCTCAAGTACTGATCGGCACCGCTCGCGCTCGCTCCACCCCCGAGCAAGATCACCGAATCGACCGGGATGTCCTCCTTCGACAGGAAGGCGAGGAAAGTTTGGCGTAAATCCGCGATCAACGCGGCCGCGGTCTCGGGTAAACCGGCCACGCCGCGCGACAAGGTCCTGACGAACAGCGGTTCGCCATCACTGAGCACCGTCACTTCCGTACGCCGGCTACCGAGATCGACCAACGCGACGGGAGCCTTACCGCGCAGCTCGGGCGTCAGCAGAGCGAGGTTTCCGAGTACGAGCGAGCCACAGCCAACGCGCTCCGGTTCACGCCCCAGCGCGCGCTTGATGAGCTCGATTCGACTTTTGACGTGCTCGGTGCGAGCCAAGGCGGCGATGATATCGATCGCGTCACGCGTCGGTTCCCCGCGCAGCACGCGGTAGTCGTACACGAGCTCACTCATGTCGACCGGCATTTGCGATTCGAGCTCGAATGGCAACACCGCATCGAGTTGCTTTCTGGCAGTGAGCGGCAATTTCATGCGATGCACGAACGCGCTGTCGCCGTCGACGGCCACCGCGATGCCGTCGCTGTGTGGCAACATACCGCTCGCGCACGCCTGTATCGCCTGTTCGAGCGACTCGGCGGCGTCGATCGCGACTTCCTGAACGGCTTCGATCGCGATCCGTTTGTAGCCGGTCGAAAGCAAGAGGGCTCGAACGTGCGATGAGCCGATGTCGATTCCAATGTAGCGTGCCATGAGATCTCTGTCTGCGAGGGGCTCGCGAGGCCCGGGTCAGTCCACGCGATAGTAGACGATGTTTCCGCCGGAGCCCGGCTTCAATGCGGCTTGAATCCCTTGTAGCGCGCTGGAGGCCGAATTGGCGCTGTTTGGCGGGGGCTGCGTCGCGGCGGCTGCGCTGCTCGCTCCGGGCGCGGCCTGACCAGTCGCCGCCGCGATCTGAGCGGCGATCTGGGACGCGACCTGGTCCGGGGTCGGAGCTCCGCGAAAATCGACGACGGCGTGAAGGTGCACGCTGGTCTCACGCTTGCCCGAGCGCACGTAGCCTGTCGCGTAGATGCTGAACACCTTGCTCTCAGTGGTGATCTGATTCTTCAGCTGAGCCGGAGCGAGCAGAGGTATGGGTTGAATGCCCATCGCCTTCATGATCATGGAGACGGGACTGCTGCCGGCGGTGGTTGGCGCGGGTTGGCCGGGCGTCCCCGCGGCGGCCGTACTGCCCTGTTGCAGCGCACTGATGAAATCCGATGCGTTCGCAAACACTGGCAGGCCTGGCATGAAGCTTTGCAGCATGGTCAGCGCCATCAGGAATTTTTGCGCCTCGTTCGCATCCAGACACATCAACGCCGTGTTGTTGGACGCTTGGCAAACCAACGCCAGCAACGTCTGCGGGTTGGCCGTGTTCACGTTGATCGTGCCCTGACCCCACACGGTCAAGATCCGCTTGCTCGGCTTGTCGGGATCCGGGTCGACGAAGGTGGTCCAGAAATCGTCGCTGATGCCACGCACGCGGTGCAGCTCTTCCAAACTGTCGAAGGCCGCATTCTTCCTTTGGTACGGCTTCTTCAGTAGCTGATAGAACGAGTCTTCCGCGCCCGCTTGTTGCGCGGTCGCCGACGTCACGTCACACGAAGCTTGGTCCTGATTCGGGTCGGCCCAGTCGATGATGGCCGAGCACAGCGCGCGGCGATCCGTGTACTGGCCGTCCGCGTCCTTTCCCTCGAACATCGAATTGTATTGGGGCGAGCTGATCAGGCCCATGATCTGCTGGGCCACCAGCGTCTCGCTGGCGGCGGTGCCACGCGCGGCCTGATTGACGTTGATCTTCGAATCTTCATCGACGATGTCGAGCTTGAAGCCCGCGCCTTTGAAGCCGAGGTTCTTGCCGAGCTTCGGGTCCACGCCGGCCAGCGCCGCAAAGCTGTCCACGCCGTCCGAGTCGTTGAACGCACCCAAAATGCGATCGGCGTATTGCCAGACCGGAACCTGACGCGGGCCGCCGACTAGCGCGAAGATCAACGTGAGCGATTTCCGAATCGTCGGTTCCGCGGCGATCAGCAGCCGGGACAAGTTCACGGCGCTCTTGGCCGCATACTCGGCAACCAACGCGTCTCGCGCCGAGAGCGCGCTGCCGAACTCGGCCGAGCTCTCGTCCTGAATCTCGGTCAGCATGACCGTCAGCACCGTGAGCGCGGCGAGCACCAGGATCAGCGCCATACCGCGGCGCCGCCGGCGTTGCGCGAGGGCGCGCGCTCGTGCTCGTTTAGCCGACCGCCTCGTCATTGCATCACCGCGAAATTGAGCGCGTTTTCGATGGGCAAGTCCACCTTGGTGACCAGCCGAATCGTGCCCTGACCGCGATCGTAGCCTTGGCGAGAACCACCGTTCAAAACCAATACGATCTTCACCTGCACGGGCAAGCGCGCTGGCTGCCCCGTGGCGGACTGCGTCGTGTCCCAAGTGTCGAGCCAGGTGTTGGTCATGGGGTCGAGGTATTGAAGCTTGAACAAATCGATATCCGTGGCGAGCACCTCGACTCGGCCGCCCTTCTTCGGATCGAGATCGAGCGTGGTGCTGATGCGCCGCACCAGATCGGTG
>DATHOI010000196.1:0-27551 GCA_035485095.1 Polyangiaceae bacterium
TCATGAGCCGCGCGGTAATGTTGCACCACGGTTGGGTGCTCCACCGAGAGGTCCTGGACGCGCTGTTCGAAGTCTTCCGTGGGGTAGCCTTGCGCACGCATCACTTGGTTGATGAGCTCGTTGGCGCTAGCGACCGCGACCGCCGGGTCATCCACGAATAGGGCTTGAATGCGATGCCATTCCGACTCGAAGCGCGCGCGCGTCGCTATGTCCAAGGCATGAAACTCAAACCGTTGCACTCGGCGCGCGCGAGCCTCCAGCGCACGCTCGGCGCGCGCGGCACTACCGAGCTCCTCGACCGCGCGATCATATTCGGGGCCGAATTGCCGAGCTAGCTCGGCGCGGCGCACGCGGGCTCGACGGCGAGAAACAATCAGCGCGACTAACGCGATTGCCAGAACGAACAACGCAATGCTGACCCAAAGCACGGCGGAATCATTGATCATGACAGTTGTCTCCATTTTGGCCACGCTCCTCTAAGCAGCGCCTAAAAGAGCAATGCCTGTGCCAATTCGAGGCGCGCCCCCTGAGCCCTAGTCCTTGCAGGGTCGTCGGCATCGCCGACCGCGCGCACTCGCTTGCTCACGGCCTCAACGGGGCGCCCGTGCGTTGGCGCGAGCGGGGCGCTTCGTCTCAAGCGTGGCGTTGGCGCGCGGACAAGCCGTGTGAAACTTGGACCGTGCAACGTGCTGCGCTCCTCAGGCCAGGTGTGACTGGCATGCGCACTGTCGTCGACGGCACTAGCCGCCAAATAGGTGGCCGACCAACGCGCTGACTGCCATCGCGAGCCCGCCGCCCACCACCACGCGAAGCGCGGCACGGCCGCGTCGCGCGTGGGCGAAGTGGCCACCGAGCGCGCCCAGCACAGCGAGCGCTACCAGCGCCGAAAGTGCAATGCTCAGAATGCGATGCGCGGGCGACGCGAGCAGCAGCGCCGCAATCGGCACGAGCGCGAGCGACGCGAAGCTCGCCGCCGAGGTCAGCGCGGCCTGCAGCGGGCGGGGGCGCGAGGTCTCGTGCAGACCGAGCTCGTCGCGCAAATGCGCGTCGAGCCGATTGTGCGCGCTCAATTGCTCGGCCACTTGCCGCGCGAGATTGGCGTCCAAGCCGCGTTTCTCGTAGATCATCGCCAGCTCGCGCAGCTCGCCGACCGGATTGTCCTCGAGCTCTTGTTGCTCCAGATCGATATCCGACTCTTGCGCGTCGAGCTGCGAGCTGACGGACACGTACTCGCCCGCCGCCATCGAGAGCGCGCCCGCGACGACCCCCGCGACCCCTGCGACGAGCACCGCACCTCGCGAAGCCTCGGATGCGGCTACTCCGATCATCAGGCTCGCGGTGGACACGATGCCATCGTCGGCTCCGAGCACCGCAGCGCGTAACCACCCTTCACGGCCTCCGGCGTGACCTTCACCATGAGTGCGGTTTTGGCGCGGGCGCGGCTTCGTGGTCGACACACGGCGACCATAGCTCGAATTTCCGAACGGCTTGCCAGAGCCGGGGCGAGTCTACGGCTAGGGGGAACGCGCCCACGCCCCAAAACCCGAGCACCTTCGGCAAGTGGTGTCTATTTCCAACCAGGCATTTCGTCCTCGGTGAGGACGCTGGGAGCGCTGTACAGGGTTGGGAGATCGTTGTTCACGTAGAAGTCAGAGCTCGTGACCGGCCCGCCACCGCAACGCTAAAATCTGATGTTTAAGTTTGAACATCAGATTGGAAATGAAGACCCGCCGACGCCGGCACTTGGTCGGATGACGGCGTGTCACGTCGCGCGGTCTCATGCTGCGGCGCGCCAGCCCCGCATCCACCGTTAGATCGTGACGGTGGCGGGCTCGCGCGCTTGATACAGCTGCCAGAACCTATCGGCGATGGTGGCAGGCTCGATAGTGGCGTTGCCGGAGTCGAACGCGGTGCCTTTCACGAGCCCCGTGACCACGACCTCTCCGACGTAGATGCCGTCGGCGCTGAGCGTCTTGCTCAGGATGCCCACGGTTTTATGCTGCGCGGCCTTGCCGATGGCGAGCCCAGCCGCGTGGAACTGCGCCACGGCTGCGTCGACGTTGGGGTCGTAGAAGCAAAAGCCACCGCCGGTCACCAAAACCGCGCCTTTTTTGGCCTTGAGATCGGGCAAGCTGGCTTGCACGGCGGCAACCAGGCCGTACACGGTCACGCTCAGCACGGCGTGCAGCTCGTCACTGGTGGCGGTCGTCAGATCACCAGCGCCACCGACGTATGCATTCCAATGCAGCACGCCGATTGGGCCGAGCGACGAGCGCACATCCGCGACTAGCTTTTTCACCGCCTCTGGCTGGCCGAGATCGCAGGGGAACGCTTTAGCGTTCACGCCAGCGTCGACCAACGACTTGGCGGCAGCAGCCACGCGCTCCGCGTTGCGCGCCACGATGGCCACGGGATGCCCCGCCTTGCCGAAGCGCTGCGCAACGGCGTCCGAGATGCCCGGTCCGTGTCCACAAACGAGAATGGTATCAGCCATGGGGCGGATAAATACCACGCACGCCCCAGGCGGCAAGAGGCCACATGCTCACGCCACACGACTACGGTTGCGGCGAGCCGTTCTGAGCGCACTCGAGGTAAGCGCACAGCGCATTGACGAGCTGCATCTGCCGCGGAGTCTCGCAGCGCACGCTGACAAGCTCGGGATTCGCTACCAAGATCACCAGCGCTAGCGCGCGCGAAGTGGCGACGTTCAGCCGATTGAGGCTGTACAGGAACTCGAGCCCGCGCGGCGCGTCCTCCGCGCTCGAAGTGGTCATGGAATAGATGACGACCGGCGCTTCGGCACCTTGGAATTTGTCGACCGTACCGACCTTCACGCCCGTCGTCCGCAGCCGCTCGCGCAGTGCGCCGACCTGCGCGTTGTACGGCGCGACGACCAGCACGTCCTTCGGCTCGAGGGGTCTGCGCTTGCCTGCACTGTTCACGAATTCGGTCCCAGCGGCGAACAGCGCCGTCACGATCTCGGTGACGCGCGTCACTTCTTCCTCGGATTGATTGCTCTTCCCGCGATGGCTCACGGGCACGAAGCGGAGCCCATTGCCGTCGAACGGCGCTTCACCCATGATGGCTTGCTGTTCCAAACCGGGGATGGGGAGCAAGCGATTCTCATAGAACACGCGTGACGTAAAAGCGCAGATCGCGGGGCAAAGTCGGCGTGTTTCAGGCAGAAAAACGCCCAGCTCCGGCGGCATCGTCAACGCTGCGCCGAGCAGGTGCTCGAGCGCAGAAGCGTCCGCGCCGGGCGGGTGCGTGCCCTTCTGCGGTTGATCGAGCTGAGCGGGATCGCCGAACAAGACCAGATTTTCCGCGGCGCCGGAGATCGCTAGCACATTGGCCAGGGACATCTGCCCCGCTTCGTCGACCACCAGCGTGTCGACACTGTTCTGCATTGCTTCGGTCGCCCAGGCGAAGCTCGTGCCGCCCACGACGCACAGCTCCCCTGCAGCCAAACGCGCGCGGATCTTCAGATAGTCCTTACTGTATTCGAACGGCGGCGGCTCGGCATCATCGGCCGCCGATTCATCAGCGATGTGCAGCACGCGCGACGCGCTGTCCGCTTGGTTCAAGCGCTCGGCCACCGCGTAGAGGACACTCTTGATCACGCGGTGGCTGTTGGAGGTGACGCCCACTCGCTTTCCGCCTCGCACTAGGGCCGCGATCATCTCGGCGGCGCGATAGGTTTTGCCCGAGCCCGGCGGCCCCTGCACCGAAAGCACGGAGCGGTCGAGCGCGAGCGCCAGGCGCTGAATACCGAGCACAGTGTCCTCGCCAACGGCTAGCAGCGGGCTGCCTGGTGTTTGCCCGCAACGCGGCGCATTGCGAACCAGCAACTCGCGAGCAGCCGCAAATTCGCCTCGCGCGGAGATGCCGTGCAAGGCGATTGAACGACCGAGCGCGAGCAGCCGTGCAGCCTGGTTTTTCGTGGCGATTGGGCCCGGTGGAATCAGCGCCCGCGGGTGGTTGGACTCGGAGCCGCGCTTCAAATGGATGTAGCCCTCGCCCAGCTCGACGATCACCCCCGCTGTTTTGCCCGTGTCCGGATCGAAGGAGTCGCGGCCCGCCTTGAGGGAGTGCTCTTGTTCCGGGAATTCATAGCGCAGGATCTTGGAGCGCTTGTCGGTGCCCACCATCGACACGAAGCGCAGCTCGGCCAGCACCGAGCGGTCTTCGAGACGCTCGGCAGGTGGCAATTCTCGCGCTCGAAAGTGCTCCCACCAAGTTTGCTTTTCTTCACGCCAATGCCAACCGAGCAAATTGGCCAGGAGGCGCTTGGCGGCTTGCTCGGGGTCGTCGTGCGTCGCATCCTCTGGCAAGCCGGACAGGAGCTGTTTGGCGAGAGCAGCGCTCTCGTGTTGCTCGGCCTCGGGCGGAGGTGGCTTCGGCTTCTCGGGTCGCGCTAAAATACGGCCTGTTTTCTGCTCGAATTCGGCACGACGTGCCTCGAGCCAAGTGCGCAGCAGAAACGTCGATTGGCAATCGTCCTCGTTGTAACGCTCGATGTCGGCGCGGAGCTCGGCCTCGGCGGCGCTCCCCTCGCCCGTCTCGAGCAACCAACCGTAGAGTTGCATGGCGCGCGCTGCCCGCCGCTGCTCGACGCGACGATCGAAGTCATAGAGGCCCTCGAGCTGCTTCAAGGTGTAACTCTCGACCGACGCGCGCAAGCTCCGCTTCACGATGCCGTGCAGATCGACGAGCACGTGCTCGCGGAGCAATTGGTCGACCTCGGTCTCGCGGGTCTTGTGGCGACAGGATAATTGCCGAAGAGCATCAGCCTCACGGTGACCGAAATGGAACACGTGTAAATCTGCGAATTCTTCACGCCCCTTGAAGATGCGATCGATGACGCATTCGAAGGCGCGCTTCTCCTCACTGAAATTCTTGGCCCAAAAGCCGTGATAACGCGGCGGCCCCGGCTGGGCGCGCGGCACGAAGTCGTCCACGATGTCGCCCAGCTCGAGCAACCCGAACAGGTAGTCGAGCCCACTCCCCCGCACGAACGGGTCGCCCTCGAGATCTAGAAACAGGTCCCCCGGCTTAGGGTCAGGCAGGCGGTCGAGCCCAAAGCTCGGCTCGACATCGAGCAAGAGCTCGTAGCGCGGCTTGGTTTCAGCGCGACCGGCCACTTGAATGCGGGCCTGTTCGCGTACGCGCTCGAGCGCGTCGCGACTGATGCCGTCGACGCGCCGTGTCGGGTCGAGCGCAGCGAGCTCGGTCACCCGAGTCACTCGGGACGCGCTCAAGCGATCGCGTTGGCGCGTGGTGATGCCCGCTACCAGCGACAAATGATCGTCTGCGCGGCGCCGGTCTTCACAGCGCTTCCAAAAACCGCACACTGCGCAGTGCGGGACGGGCTCCGGGTAGACCGTGCGCTCGGCGCCGTCGCTCACGAACGCCTCGAAGCGCGCTTTGGCCTGCCGATAGTACGACAGGTAGTCAGCGCTGCGCAGCCGAAGCACGCTGAGCTCCGCTCCGCCCGGCGCGATGTACAGAAACTCTGGCTCCGCGCGCTGAACTTCGCTCAGAAGATCGGTGTACGCGCAGAGTTGCAATACGGCGCGTGCCTTGGCCTCGTTCGCTAGCTTCGCGTCGAGCACGGCGTAGCGATGCTCGCCGAACCGGCTCGGGCCCGCCTCTTTGAGCAAAAAGTCCGGCCTACCGAACCAATCCCCTCGCGTCAGCACCCCCTGCGCGATGACACAGACGCCGCGCGCCATCGCCGCTTCGGTCGCGCGCGCAGCGTCTGCTTGCGACGCTGCGGCAGGCCCCGCGGCGATCTTCAACACTTCCGGGTGGATCGAGCGCAGGTGCTCGAGCACGCGCGCCTCGTGCTCGAAGCCGCGCTTCTCCAGCATCAAGCGCTCGATCTCGTTGACCCCGGGGCGCTCGAGCTCGTGATGCGCTACCGCGAGCTCGAGCACGGTCTTGTGCGCGCACTCGTTGAAGCCACTCAGATCGGTGGCGGAGAGCACGAGTCGCGTCGTTCCTTGAATTGCTTTCACGGGCCGGCCGAGCGTACACCGCGACCCGGCAAAGCTCCCCAGCCCGCTTGGACGCTGAGGCGTTCGTGTACCCACGCCTCTTCGCGCCTTGGGCCGGCCGCAAAATCGGCGCCATTTTGCCAGGCCCCGTTGCCCCGCTTCGAGGCAAACTGCCTCGCGCATCCCGGGGTAACCGGAGCCCGAAGCTCAAGGCACACTGCAGCCGCCGTATGACGAGCGAGTGGGCATGTGTGAGGGTTTTTGGCACGGCCGCTGCATCCGGTTCGGGGCGATGACTCCAAGCGTCAAACGCGGCTCGCCGCGTATGTTCGAGTCCGACTTTCTCGAGCGCTTTTCGCGCGCTCATCCGCTCACTCCGGTCGTGCTTTACACGCCTCTCGTGGCTTATGCGCTGTACCTCGCCACGCAACGCCAAACGCCGCAGGCGATCATCGGCGGGCTGGTGTGCGGCTACCTGGTTTGGACACTGACCGAATACTGGTTGCACCGACTCGTGTTCCACTTGCCGGTCATCGGTCCAAAGACCGAGCGTGCGGCATTCCTCATCCACGGCGTGCATCACGACCACCCGTGGGACGAGACACGCCTGGTAATGCCCGCAGGCGCGTCGCTCGGATTGTGCGCACTGACGTACCTCGCCTTCCGCGGTCTACTCGGACCGAACGGGATGTGGGCGCCACTCGCGGGCTTCGTACTCGGCTATGTGATCTACGACGAAGTCCATTGGTACCTGCACGTCGGGCACCCCACATCACGCTTTGGTCGCTTTTTACGCCGACAACATTTTCTGCACCATTTCAGGGAGCCCGCCAGCCGTTTCGGCGTGAGCTGCCCATGGCTCGACTATGCGTTCGGCTCCAGCGTGGCACCCCGACGCCGAGACCCCGGCTAGACTCACGTCTCACGCTGCGGGCTGGTCGTGGAGCAGGCGGATCTCGCTCGTGCCTTCACCGACCACGGCCAGAAAGCGTTTGGTCCACTCCAAGGCTTCAGCCTTCGACTTGACCTGCAACAAGCAGAAGCCGGCAATGAGCTCTTTGGTTTCGGGGAACGGCCCATCTGTCACGCTGAATTTTCCCGAATCGATGTGCAAGCGCACGCCCTTCGAGCTGGGGAGACAGCCCTCGGCGGCGAGTAACACCCCCGCTTTGGTCATCTCGTCGATGAGCTTGCCCATCGCCGCCATTTCCTCCTGCGCCGGGGGTTTGTCGGATTCGACGGTGCCAGGGCGGTAAAGACACAAAAATCGCATAATGGTGAGTCTTTCTTGGGGTTGAAGAGCCCGGTTTTCTTCGTGCTCCACCTTCACGTCAAACAAGGAACCGACGGATCGACACGCGCGCGATCTTTCTTTTGTTTTTTTAGCGCGACCGAAATCACCTGCGGTTGCGGCTCAACCCCGGCCTCGTGCAGCGGTATTCAGATTCGCAAGCCCTTGCTCGAATTCCTTGCCCAGGAATTTGTCCATGTTCACGAACAGCGAAAACGCCTTGGCAGCAAAACCATTTTGGCCCTCCATTATCCAGCTCACTCGGGTGCCATTGGCAACCGGGCTGAGCTTGAACGTGGTTTGGTTCGTGGCGGCAAAGGGCTTGATGAACCGGAGCTTGATCGAGAGCAGCTCGTTCGGCTTGCTATCGAGCACCGCCATGCTCCCCTCCCCTGCCTTGCTGTTGCCAAGCCATGCGTAGCCTGCGCCAACGCCCGTCGTCGGGCCGCTGAACGTCCTTTTCATGTTCGGGTCGAGCTTCTCCCAGGGCGACCATTTGGCCCATTCGTGAAAATCCTCGAGCAATGCAAACACGACCGGCGCGGGCGCGCCGATCTCCGAGCTCCGTTCGATACGAAAAGCCGCCGGGCGCGTGCTGATGAGCACGACCAGCACGACAACGAGGACGAGCACGCCGATCCCGACTTGAATAGCCATCAGACTGTCCCTTTCCAGAAGCGTTAGTTGCTAATCGCAGCCTGGCCGAGCTCGGTCAAGCACATCCGCGCCCTCAGGCGGATACCCTGATTTTAGGCCATTTTCCGCGGCGCGGAGCTACCCGCGGACAGCCGCGCACGCTCCGAGAGCAGCTCTCGTTCGCGCGCATTCTGCGTCAGCGAGGCGGCGCGCTCGAAAGCCACACGCGCTTCTTCATGACGGCCAAGCTTCGACAAGAGATCCCCGCGCACGCTCGGCAACAAGTGGTAATTCTGCAAAGCAGAGCCTTGGCTCAGCTCGTCGACGATCGCCAGGCCAGCAGCGGGCCCGAAGGCCATCGAAACGGCTACCGCACGGTTCAGCTCCACGATCGGCGACGGCATGCATTGACTGAGCGCGGCGTACAGCGCGGCGATACGCTGCCAATCCGTAGCGTCCGCGGTCCGCGCTCGCGCGTGACAGGCAGCGATCGCCGCTTGCAACGCGTACGGGCCGCCCGCACCGCCCAACTCTTCGGCGCGAGCCAGGGCCGCGAGACCGCGACCAATCAGCAGTTGATCCCAACGTGCTCGGTTCTGGTCGAGCAGCAGAATTGGCTCCCCGCCGGGCCCCACGCGAGCCGGCGAGCGCGACGCTTGAATTTCGAGCAGTGCGACCAAGCCGTGCACTTCCGGCTCGCTCGGGGCAAGCCCGGCTAAAATCCTGGCTAGACGCAGTGCGTCCTCACACAGCGCCGGGCGCATCCAGTCGGTGCCGGCCGTCGCCGAATAGCCCTCGTTGAAGATCAGGTACACGACCTCCAGCACCGACGCCAAGCGACCGGCAAGCTCGGCCCCGCGTGGCACCTCGAAGGGCACACCGGACTCTGCCAAAGTCCGCTTGGCACGCACGATGCGCTGCGCGATGGTCGCTTCAGGGAGCACGTAAGCGCGCGCAATTTCGACCGTCGTCAGACCGCCCAGCATGCGCAATGTGAGCGCCACGCGTGCCTCGGTCGGCAGCACGGGGTGACAAGACGTGAACACCAGACGCAGCAGGTCGTCCCCCACGTCGTCGTCGAGCGCGGCGTCGAGATCGGGTGCGGCAAACTCGGCCTGCGCCTCGATCTCGTAACCCAGTGCGGCTTGCTTAGTGTGCCAACGTTTGGTGCGGCGCAGCTCGTCGATCGCGCGCCGCTTGGCGGTTGCCATGAGCCAAGCGCCTGGGTTGTCCGGCACGCCCGCTTCCGGCCAGCGCTCGAGTGCCGTAACCAGCGCGTCTTGCGCCAATTCTTCGGCCAAACCAAGATCTTTGACCATGCGCGTCAGCCCGGCGATGAGCCGCGGCGATTCGATGCGGAAGACCGCGTGGATGGCACGGTGCGTGGCTTCCTGCGTCACGATTTGCGCACTACAGCAGCTTCTCGTCGCAACGCAAGGCCGAGTACAATCGCCGAACATGCGGGGCCAGGAGCTGCTCGAGTGGTTGTCGGGGTTGCCCGTCGCGGAACGCGACCCGGCGCTCGAAGAGCACTTAGGCATCGCAGGACCGACGCCTGGCTTGAAACGACTCGGCCCGGAGCTGATCGGCTACCACGCGAGCGGCGTTGCAGCGATCGTCCAGGCGCTCGCCGAAGTGCCGGTCGAACAGGACGACGTCTTCTTCGACCTCGGTGCGGGGCTCGGTAAAGTCGTGCTCTTGGCGCATCTGCTCACCGGCGCCACGGCACGTGGCATCGAGCTGCAGCCAGAGCTCGTGGCACGCGCGCGCCAAGCGGCCGCTCGCCTGGGCGTGAGCGCGCACGTGACGCTGAGCGAAGGCGACGCGCGACAGGCCGATCTCGAGTCGGGCACCGTGTTCTACTTGTACGCGCCGTTCACCGGCGCGGCGCTCGCGGACGTGCTCGGCCGCCTGGCGCGCGTGGCAGCCCAGCATAAGATCGTGGTTTGCGCGCTGGGCATCGACCTCGATCGGCAGGCCCCGTGGCTCGTCGCGCGCCCGACCGCTTCGTTTTGGTTGACCGTGTACGACAGCGTAGTCAGCGGAGCTCCAGCGCGGCGCCCGCGAACGAGCCCTGGTGCGCGGGGCCCATACACCGACATCGTCGCCCGCGAGCAAAGCCGGGACGCCCGATAAAAGTCCTATTAAGTCGCGATTGACCAGCTCCGTTGTGTCATCTTGGTTTGGGCGCTGCCCATGAGCAGTGCGTTGGCTCTCGCGACATGTGGACCGTGCAAAATTCAGTAGGCAGGTTGGTGGAGGCGCGACTGACGACGACCGACTCCAACTCTGCGGCCGCGTGCTTGGCGGGTATTGCGCAATTGGTCGCGAGCGCACCGTTCCGAGTGGTCGGCCTGCTGGACGTATCTCGCGTTCGCGTGTTTGGGCGCGAGGACGCCGAGCGGTTCGTGGCGGTGATGCGCGAAGACAACCCGCGCGTCGAGCGCACGGCCATCTTCATCAATGGCGACGCCCTGTTTGGCATGCAAATGGAGCGCCTCGTGCGCGCCGCAGCGCTCCCGTGTCGCCAGGTGTTCCGCGCCGCGGGCCCGGCCATCACTTGGCTGGCAGAGGTGCTAAACCCTGAGGAAGTCGCGCGCGCTCGCGCATTCATGGCGGAGTAAGCAGCGCTCAGAGCCCGGTTGCTTCCATGCAAACGTCGCCGTACAGCGAGAGCGACGTGGCACACGCTGGCGCGCACAGCATCACGTCCGTGTCGTCACCATCGGGCTGAAAATGCCAGCAAATTCTGGACGGGCTCCAAGCTTCGCCTGGCTCGTCGCTCGTATGGCCAATACCGGGAGAAAGCGCGCTATTTCGAGCGCTTCGTTTTTTCGAGCGTGCGCGACAATAACTGACATAAGGCTGTCATTTCGAGCTGCGAGAGTGCGCCTCGTCATCCATCAGGGAAAGGGATTTACAATGACCAAGCACACTCCGTCCGTAACTCCGCTCAATCATGTCAAATGCCACCGCGGCGGCTGCCACTGCGGCGCGGTTCGCTTCGAAGTGAGCGTCGACGCGAGTCACGGCTCGCGCTGCAATTGCTCGATCTGCAACAAGGTCGCGCAGCTCGGCGCGATCGTGAAGCCCGAGGCCTTTGCGCTGCTCGCGGGCGCGGACAGCATCACCGAATATGCCTGGGGCATGAAGATCGGACGCCGCTACTTCTGCAAGCATTGCGGCGTCCACTGCTTCGGGCGAGGCCACTTGGCGCAACTCGGCGGCGACTACGTCTCGGTCAACTTCAACGCGTTGGACGACGTCGACCCGCTCAACGTCACGGTGACGCACTGGGACGGTCGTCACGACAATTGGCAAGCCGGCCCGCGCAGCACGCCCTGGCCAATCGTCGCCCCGGAAACTTCAGCGGCGTGAGGCGTGACGCAGCCCTGCCTCGTTGTGGCGTATTGGTAGCGCGCCACGACGAGGTCAGCGGTATCGCCAGGTGCGCGACGGACCACCCGATATCAAGTGAATCACGGCCACGAACAGCGCTGCGCCGATGATCGACCACAAGATTGGGAACGGGTGTTGGTCAACAGTGACCATGAGCAGCTCGGGCAGCCGGAAATAGTGGGCGACGAACGTACCGAGCAGCGCGCCGACGAAGCCCACGGCGATCGATACGAAAAATCCGCCGCCAGTGCCGCCACCGATGGCGCGCCCGATACCGCCGCAGATCCCGGCGATGATCAACAAAACCAAAAGACCTGTGAGGGAGAGAGTCATGCTCCAAAGTCAGTGCAAGACCTGCGCCTAGCGCTGCACGCGGGGAAAAACGTCACGCTGCAAAGTCACCGTGAGCGACTACACTCGAACATCCGTAGACGCTCCCACGAGCGGCAAGGAGTCCCTTGGCACGACGCGGCGAGCTCGACGAAAACGGCGCACGAGACTCGGCGGATGGCGCGCGACTCGCGCCTGAGGACGCGTCAGCCGCGTCGACAGTGGCCGGTGCGCAGCCGCCGCTCGAGGCGGACGGTCCACAGGTCGTGCATCGGCACACGAGCGCAGCGGGCTTCTATTCGATTTATGAGACCGTCAAACGTGGCAGCACCGAGATGGGCATCAAGCGTAGCTTGCGCACGCTCACGAGCGTGAACCAGAAGGACGGCTTCGACTGCCCGAGCTGCGCGTGGCCGGACCCCGACGGCGAGCGCAAGCTGGCCGAGTTCTGCGAGAACGGCGCAAAAGCCGTGGGCAGCGAAGCCACCTTGGCCCGCATTACGCCGCAGTTCTTCGCTGAGCACTCGATCTCGGAGCTATTGACGCACACGGACGCTTGGCTCGAGCGGCAAGGCCGCATCACCCACCCGATGCATCGCGCGCCCGGCTCGGATCACTATCAGCCGATCCCTTGGGAGGATGCGTTTGCATTGCTCGCGAGCGAGCTGAACGGGCTCGCCTCCGCCAACGAGGCCGCGTTTTATACTTCTGGCCGCGCCAGCAACGAAGCGGCATTCTTGTACGGACTCTTCGCGCGCCAGCTGGGCACGAACAATCTGCCCGACTGTTCGAATATGTGTCACGAGTCGAGCGGGCTCGGCCTCAGCGAGACGATCGGCATCGGCAAAGCGACCGTCAAGATCGAGGACTTCTCTTACGCGGACGCGATTTTCATCATTGGGCAAAACCCGGGCACGTGTCACCCACGCATGCTGACCGAGCTGCAGAAGGCAGCTCAGAACGGCTGCAAGATCATCAGCCTCAACCCGCTCGCTGAAACCGGCATGCTGCGCTTCAAGAACCCGCAGCAGCCGCTGAGCTTGCTCGGCCCAGGGACGCCGATCGCCAGCTTGTTCCTCCCCGTGCGCATCAACGGGGACGTCGCTCTGCTCAAGGGCATCATGAAGGAGATGCTGGAGGAAGATCTGCGCCAGGGCGGCAAAGTGCTCACCCATGATTTCATTCAACACCACTGCGAGGGTTTCGACGGACTGCGCGCGGATCTCGAGGCCGAGAGCTGGACGGACATCCTTCGGAACAGCGGCGTGTCGCGCGAGTTGATCCGAGAGGCTGCAGGAATCGCGATCGCGTCGGAGCGCACGATTTTCTGTTGGGCAATGGGCATTACGCAACACAAGAACGGCGTGGCCAACGTGCAAAGCATCGTGAATTTGGCGTTGCTGCGCGGGCAAATCGGGCGCCGCGGCGCGGGCCTCTGTCCAGTCCGCGGGCACAGCAACGTGCAAGGCGATCGCACCGTCGGCATTTGGGAAAAGATGAGCCCCGAGTTCATGAGCGCACTCGGAAAAGAGTTCGGGTTTACGCCGCCTCAGGAGCACGGCCTCGACTCGGTCAAGACCATCGAGGCGATGAGCTCGGGCAAGGTCAAGATCTTCGTAGGCTTAGGGGGCAACTTCTTGAGCGCCACGCCCGACACCAACCTCACTGCCGACGGCATGCAGCGCTGCCAGCTCACGGTGCAGATTTCCACCAAGTTGAACCGCGGGCATTTGATCACGGGCAAGCAAGCGCTGATCTTGCCGTGTCTGGGCCGCACCGAGCACGACCAACAAAAATCCGGTGAGCAGTTCGTCACCGTGGAAGACACCATGGGTGTGGTGCATCAATCACATGGCGTGTTACCGCCCGCGTCAGATCAGCTCAAGAGTGAGCCCGCAATCATCGCGGGGATGGCGCATGCCACACTCGCGGGCCGCACGAAGGTCGACTGGCTCGGATTGATCGAAGACTACGACCGCATCAGGGAGCACATCGAGCACGTCGTACCCGGCTTCACGCAATACAATCGTCGTGTTCGGGAGCCGGGCGGCTTCTATCTGCCGAACGCGCCGCGCGAGGGGAAATTCACGACCGAGTCCGGGCGCGCCCGTTTCACGGTACACCCGGTCCCCGAGCACGATCTCGCGGACGATGAGCTGCTGCTCACCACCGTGCGCAGCCACGATCAGTTCAACACTACGATTTACGGAGAAAACGATCGCTACCGCGGGATCGCCAATGGGCGTCGTGTGATCTTCTTGAACGCTCAGGACATCAACGCGCGCGGCCTCGTCGCTGGCAGCTTCGTGGATTTGGTGAGCCGCTTTGGGCGCGAGCGCCGCAAAGCCGAACGCTTCAAAGTGGTGCCATACGAGATCCCGACAGGCTGCGCGGCAGCCTATTACCCCGAGACCAACGTGCTGGTCGCGGTCGGCAGCGTCTCGGAAGGCAGCAATCAGCCGGCGTCGAAGTCGATCGTGATTACGCTTCAGCCATCAGCCACGGTCGATTGAGTCGCCCAAATCGCGCCGTGCGAGTCGTCTTCGTCCGGGCTCGGCGGCGCAACGTAGTAGTAAGCGGAAAGCGCTGCGCGAAAGCGACCTTCGGGACACCCGAGCGGCGCGGGGTGACCGTGCCAAAAGGTGTCCCCGTGCGCCATGACGATCAGGCGATCCAGCAGCGGCGGGTAGCACGCCTGGCAGATCGTGCGTGCCTCGTCCCAAAGCTCGAGCGCGCCTCCCCACTCCGGTTGCCAGTCTCCACTGAGGTAGTAGAGGACCGTGACCTTGCGTTGCAGGTGGCGAGTGCGATCACGGTTGAAGTCCGCGTGCAGTGCGAGGTGCCCACCAGGCAACGTGAGCGACAGCCCTGCGCCACGAAAGTGCGGGTCCGGGATCAGACCTTCGATGCCGGTCAGCGCGCCCAGAAAATCCAAAAATGCCATGGCCGAGAGCTCGGCCAACAGGTGCCGCAACGCCGGGTCGACGCCCTCGAACCCGACGCGCTGAAGCTGACCGAGGCGCGCAGACTGCTCCGCATAGTCGCGCCGCAACCAACCCGGGTGTGCCGGCCCCGGGAAGCGCGAGGCAAGATCGAGCGCGCGCGCTTCACCCAAGAAACCGTCGAACACCGCGTGTGGGTACGGGCTCGCCGAGGAGTATGCCGCGCGGCGCGCTAGGGCCAACGCCTTGAGCGGCTTGCGCTCGAGAAACCAGCTATCCGAAGCAGCCATTAGCCTTGCAGAAACAGGTCAACCATCATTCGATACGAAAGCAAGGCCAGGGCGGGGTCGTAACGCGGGCCTTCGTCACGCAGAAATGCGTGCGCGGCGTTGAGCTCGTGCCAAGTGAAGCGCCGCTTCGATTCGAGCAACCGCGCTTGCACCCGGGCACGGCCCTCGTCGGGCACGTGCGGGTCTTGACGCCCCCAAACCATCAGCAATTCCCCAGAAATCTCGCCAGCGCGAGCCAGCGAGTCGTCGCCACCCAAGCCCAACGTCCCTTTGTGGATATCGGTCGCGTAGAAGCAAGCGGCCGCGCGCACTCGCGGGTCGAAAGCGCAGCGGAACGCCAAGTGCCCACCGATGCACACGCCCGCGGTTCCGAGGCGTCCGTCACAGTCGTCTCGCGCAGCCAGGTGATCGAGGCAAGCGCGCGCATCGTCATCATAGGCAGCGACGGTCTTGGCGACCTTGTGCTGATTGCCTCGCTCGGTGCCTGCCGCGTCATAGGCAAGCACGCTGCCTATCGGTTCCAGCTCGTGAAAAATTTCCGGTACCAGCACGATCATGCCGTGACCCGCGAGCATCGACGCCATGCGCCGGATCGGCCCGGTGCGCTGGAAGATCTCGGAAAACAGCACGACTCCGGGGCAACGCTTGGTCGAAGCGACCACGGGGCGCGTGACGTGGGTTTGCATGGTGCCCGCCCGCGTGGGCAGTTGCACGACCGACTCTTCGACGACCATGCCTCCGAGGATAGCGCGAAGAGCTCACGACATAGAAACGCCACGCCGTCTGTCGCATGAAAGGTGCGACTCTTTTGTTTCGGCGCGTGATCGATTGCTCGGCCGCCCGCATTAGGCGCGATGGTCAAATGGTTTTTCGCGACGACGCTCTACGGTGCGCTCGCGATCGCAATCGCCAGTTGTTCGAGCGGGTCACCCTCCAGCGGCGTCACTCGCACTGGAAGTAGCGGCGCAACGGGCTCCTCTGGAGCGGGCAATAGCGGGACCAGTAACGGGGGTGGCCCCAGCATCAACGTGCCCGATGGCGGCGGCAACGAGGACGCGGCCTCAGCGTGTAGTACCGGCGTCTCTTGCAACCCGTTGGGCGGCCAGTATTGCGGCGTCATCGGCAATGGCTGCAACGGCAGCCTCGACTGCGGGATGAACTGCAAAGCCGTTTGGACCTGCACCGACAGCGTTTGTGTCGGCGGCTCGACCTGCCAAGCCGGGGCGTGCACCGCGGGCGCAACCAACTTCTGCGGCACGATCGGCGATGGTTGCGGACACGGGTTGACCTGCCCGGATTGCCCGACTGGCCAAAGCTGTACCAACAGTGTCTGCGTCGCGGCAGGCTGCGTGCCACTCACCTGCGGCAACGCGGGCAGCCAATTTTGCGGCACGGTGGGCGACGGCTGCGGCAACAGTCTGCCGTGCGGTGATTGCCCGACGGGTCAGGTGTGCAACGCCAACAGCGTCTGCGTGCCAGCCAATTGCGTGCCAGGCACCTGCACGGCGTCGAACGGCGGCCAGTACTGCGGCACCATCGGTGACGGGTGCGGCGGCAGCCTGGACTGCAATACGCCCTGTCCGAACAACGGCGTGTGCACCGCTGGGGTCTGCCCGGGCACGGGCACGGTCGGCGGGTGCAGCGGCATTCAGTGCAATATCGACAAGTGCACGCCCACCACGCACACGTCGCTGAGTGGCACCGTGTACGACCCCGCGGGCCTCAACCCGATCTACAACGCGCTCGTGTACGTGCCGAACGTCACGACGCTCGATCCAGTTCCCACCGGCGCGAGCTGCGATCGCTGCTCCGCGACCGCGTCGGGCGAGCCTATCGCTACGGCGCTCACCGACGACCAAGGCCACTTTCAGATCCTCGACGTGCCAACTGGCACCAACATTCCGCTCGTGATCCAGGTCGGCAAATGGCGCCGCGAGATCCTGACTGGCATCAACACCACGTCCTGCGTCGATACGCCCATCACGAACAAGGACCTGACGCGGCTGCCGCGCACCCAGACCGAAGGCAATATCCCGCAGATCGCGCTGGTCACCGGCGGGTCGGACGCACTCGAGTGCGAGCTCCGACGCATCGGCATCGCGGACTCGGAATTCACGACCGACGCTGGCAAGGGACGTGTGCACATGTACTTCGGCGGCGACGCCAGCCCGCCCGCAATTCCGACGCCAACCAGCAGCGGTCCGGACGGCTCCGGCACCAACTCGTTCAGCGCGGCGGCAGGCGGCGGCAACTTCGCCTCGGCGCAGACGCTTTGGTCGAGCACCACCAAGATGGCCGGCTACGACATGATGATGCTGTCGTGCGAAGGCAGCCAATACGCGGGCGCTAAATCCCCCTACTACGCGAACATGGATTCGTACTTGAATCAGGGTGGCCGCGTGTTCTTCGGGCACTTGCACTTCAACTGGTTGGAGAAAGGCCCGGCTGATCTGAAGAGCACCGCCGACTACATCGGCGTCGGTAGTGATTTGCCGGCGAGTGGCATCAACGGCAACGTCAACACCAGCTTCCCCAAAGGTATCGCGATGGCGGACTGGCTCGACGCCGTCGGAGCCACGCCGACGCACGGCGTGCTGAACATCGTGCAGGGCCAATTCTCGGTCGACGCCGTCAACCCACCCACCCAAGACTGGGTCACGGTGCCGGTGAATCCGAACGACAGCAAGATGCGTAAATCGGTCCAGTACTTGACCTTCAACACACCTTCGACCGCCACCTCGGACATGCAGTGTGGTCGCGCGGTCATGACCGATTTGCACATGAATGCGTCGGCCACCGACCCCGTCAGCATGCAGACCGTCGGCGGTGACAACTCCGACCCGAGCAAGCCCTTCCCGACCGAGTGCAAGAGCAACGGCATGACGCCGCAAGCCAAAGCGCTCGAATTCATCTTCTTCGATCTGTCCGCGTGTGTGCAGCCCGACTCGGCCACGCCGACTCCACCTCCGCCATCGGTGCCGCCGTCGGTACCGCCCCCGCCGAAGGCAGCTCCGCCTCCGCCGCCTCCGCCGCCCCCGCCGCCCCCGCCGCCCCCAAGGTGATCTCTCTGCGCGGCGCGGCTGCCGATCGGCGCGCGAGCTGGCCTGCAGCCGCGCGCCTAGGCTCCGACCACGCGCAACACGGCGCGAAGTTGGAGCTCCGCGTCCTCTTCGATGCGACGCAGGATGTCCGCCGCAGGCTCGACGCGATTCAACAAGCCCACCGTTTGGCCCGCGTAAATCGGGGCTAGGCTCGAGTCTGCTGCACGCACGGCGCCGACTAAGTCGGCGCGTGCCGCGCCGTCGGTGGCGAGCTCGGCTTCACGACCCGACCATTGCTCGGTGAACGCATTCTTGAGCGCGCGTCCGCGAAACTTCGCGGGCCACGGAATGCCCTGAGCAACGTCGAAGACCGACGTCAGAACGGTCGCGGTTTCATTGGCGCTGATCAGTCGCTCGCGCGCGTTCGAGTCATTGCGCGCTTCCTCGGCGACCAAGAAGGGCGTGCCAAGCCAGGCGCCCTCCGCGCCGGCAGCTAGCACCGCCGCGAGCCCGCGACCGGTCGCAATGCCGCCGGCGGCCACCACTGGCACCGTCGCAACATCGAGCACGATCTGGAGTAGCGGCAGAGTGCCGACGCCACCCGTGTGGCCGCCCGCCTCGGTACCCTGCGCGACGAGCAGCGTCGCTCCGGCGAGCTGTGCCGCGAGCGCGCTCGCGCGATCTTGCACTTGCGAGACGAGCTCGATTCCGGCCGCGCGAATACGCGCCGCGAAGGGCGCGGGATCACCGAACGACAGTGCTATCGCAAACGGTTTGCTGGCAATTGCCGCGTCCAACAACTCCGGGCGCGCGGCGATTGCCCAAGTCATCAGCCCGATACCAAATGCGTGACCCGATGCCTGGCTCTGAAAATCGCGCACATCGTCGAGCAAGCGCTGAACGGGCTGCGCACTCCCCACGCCAATCATGCCCAGAGCGCCAGACTTGGAGAGCGCGGCGGCCAAGCGTCCGCCCGCCATCGGGGACATCGGGGCGCCAATGATCGGCACGCGCAAATGCCAAGCTTCGGTCAAAAATGTTCGCATGCGGCCTCCGCAATTGGATCTTGTACACAGCCTAATGCCGCCGCGCGAGAGCGGGCGGGGCGCCCCGCGTCATTCGCCAGCGGCGCGATATCACTGGTGTTTCGCGATTGTGCTGCGTGCAAGGAGCGCGCGGCGCCAAGGCTCACGCTGGCGTGCCGAGCGATGTGCTGATGACGGATATTTGTTCCGCGCTTGGGTGCGTGCGTTTTCGCGAGTACTCTGGCCTCGTCTTAGCAGGCAATTTGCTATGCTTAGCCCGTGTTCGGTGTTCGGCCATGAGCGAATCCCTTTCGATCGACGAGGGCTGGGAAGAGCCACTCGATTCTGAGCAAGTGACGCACGTCAAAGGCGAGGCGGTCACGGGCACGGCTGCATTGGGGGAATGGCTGGTCAACGTCTCCGAACAGGTGGTAGTTCCGATGACCACGACCGACGTGGTCGACGCGCTTCGTTCACAGCGCATCACCGTCCGCTCGTTAGTCTGGCGCACGGGTATGCAAGACTGGACGCCACTCGGCGAGGTGCCGCCGCTGCGCTTGGCAGCAGGTCCATTGGCTGCACAGCCTGCTCGCCCCGCCGCCGCTGCGCTTGCCCCTTTGCCGATCCTTCCGCCGCGTGCGACACCGAAGGAGCGCCCCGCGCCGGCCGCGCCAGAGCGGCTGCTGCATCCGCCGCCGAAAGAGCCCGCCCGAGCCGCGCGAGACGAACGACGGCGCCGCAATACACTCCCGTTCGGTTTCCCAGTGGTGCGAGATCCGGCGAGCGTTCGTCAACCCATGGGGTTACACGCTCACTCGGGGGCGCCCGCGGTCGCCAGCAACGAGCCGAGCGCGCGCGCGGGGCGGGACGAGGTCGAGGCACTAGCGATCTACGAGCGCGCGACACCCAGCCTGACTTTCTCGGATTCCGTGCGCGCGGAGTGGCAAGGCACTGCCGGTCTCGTGCACCAGCCCGCACAGAAGGTCGCGACGGTCAGCGCAGCCCCTGCCCCGCGGCCCGAAACCAAACTCGAGCCCAAGCCCCGGCTTTCGCTGGAGCCCCAATCCGACCCCAAGCCGCGGCTCTCGCTCGAGCCCCAGTCCGATCCCATGCAAAGCGCGCGCGTCGAGGCGCGCCCGCAACTCTCCGGCTCACAGCCTCCGAGCTCGCTCGCGCCCACCACTTCCGAGCCGGAAAACGAGCTGCCGGCGCGCGGCGCTGGCCTATGGGGCGATCTCAGTGTCGTCTTGGCCAGTGACTTGCGGGCGGCTCAAGCCAGTTCCAAGCGCATCACACTGATCGCTTCGCTGGGGTCGGCAGCGCTGGCCTCCGTGCTGACGCTTTGGGTAGCGCACTCGTCGCTGCATCGCAGCCGAGAAGCCGCGCCCGCAGCTCGAACCGCAGCCGCAGCGGCGGAAGCTCCGCCACCAAAGGTCGAAGTCGCGGCCGCGCCCGCGCCAACGCCGGAGGTGGTCGCGTTGCCGAGCGCCTCGTCAACGCCGACCGCGCCGACCCCGAGCGCACACCCCATCCAATCGCCGCTGCCAAGCAGTCCCGTGGTCGCGGTGCACGTCGCCGTCAAGGCACCGACCATGAGCGCGCCCCCACGTGTGGTATCGAAGCCCAAAGCTCCGACTGCCGACGCGGATTCGGATTCTCCCAACGTGACGACAGATCCCAATCCGTACTCCGACGCACCCGAGCACACCGCACCGAAGACGCCCACTGCGGCCTTCAAAGAGACGCCTAGCGCCGCGGCCGCGCCAAAGCCGGATACGGATTCGGTCACCCCGAGCGTGGCGAGCGGTCTGGAAGACGGCGCCAAGCAAGCGCGCCCCGCGCCGACGACCACGCCAGGGTTTTGAGCTTCGGAGCCTCAGTCGCGCCCAGTCGAGCGCCGCTCCGCCATGAAGATGACGTGCCGAGCGCGCGAGCCCTTGCGCGCCGCGACGCGCAACACCTCGACCTCGAAACCGGCACTCGCTAAGCGGCGTTCGAAGCGGGCGTTGGGCCCCGACGACCAAACCGCGAGCACCCCGTGAGGTCTCAGCGCTTGGTGACACGCGCGCACACCGTACTCGCTGTATAAGCGTTGATTCTTGGCGCTCGACAGCGCGATGGGGCCATTGTCAACGTCGAGCAAGATCACGTCGAACGTGCGCGGGGAGCGTTTGATGGCGTCGAACACGTCGCCCACCACGACCTCCACACGCCGATCGTCCAGCGGGTGATCGTTGAGCTCGGCCAGGTGCGTGCGATTCCAGCCGACGAGCTCGGGCACGAGCTCCGCGACGGTCACCTTCGCGTCGGCCGACACTTGGTCGAGCACGGCGCGCAACGTGAAACCCAAGCCGAGGCCACCGACCAGCACCGCGTGTGGGTCGTCGCAGCGCTCCAGCGCGTGCTCGGCCAGCGCCTCCTCGGAGTCGTGCATGCGGCTGGACATGAGCACGCGCCCATCGACGCGAACGATCCACTCCTCGTCGTGACGCGCGAGCACGAACTCGCTGCCACCCGCGACGCGCGCGCTGTCTATGGTCTCTGATTCGAGCATGCTGAGGGGTAACGCGAGGGCGCGCCGGGCGAACCATACATTCAAGACTTGCGGGGCGAACACGAAAGTTGCGTGGTTTCGGGAAGGCAGCGCGAGAACCGATGCCTAAAAAAGGCGTGGCACCTCCCTTGCTTTGATCGAAAGTGCACATGCCGGTTCGATCAAGTCTCTCGCTCCTCGCGCCAACCCCGGCGCTCATCGTCTGCTCGTTGCTCGGTTGCTCAGAGCCACGGAGCACCGCCACCCCTCAACCAGATGCGGGCACGGTGCTGACCCAGGGCGGCGCCGCGACCCAGGGCGGCTCGACCTCTGCCGGAATGGGCGGCGCCGCTGGCGCGCTGTCCAGCGGAGGCAGTAGCGGGAGCGCGGGCTCTGGCGGCAGTGCCGGACAGCTGACCGTCGAGGCCGGTCCGCCTGCGCCACCGAGCGCCTACGTGACCACCGATGATTTGTCGCAAGCGTTGGCGAGCGCGAGCCTGAACATGGGCGAGGCCACGAAGGCGGACGCCACGGTAACACTCGACCTGAGCACGACTTACCAAGTGATGAACGGTTTCGGCGCGTCGATCACGGACTCTTCGTCTTATGTAATGACGAAATACCTATCGGCAGACGCGCTCCAGCAAGCCTTGGTAAAGCTCTTCGATCCGACGGAAGGCGTTGGCTTGGATTTCCTGCGCCAACCGATGGGCGCCTCTGACTTCTCGAGCGTCGGGAACTTCTCCTATGACGACGGCAACGCGGATCCCACGCTGACCAACTTCAACATCACGCAAGACCTGAAGGCGACGATCCCGCTACTCAAGCAGTCGCTCGCCATCAACCCAGACATCTTCGTCCTGGCCACGGAGTGGAGTCCACCCGCGTGGATGAAGAACAACCACTCGATGAACGGCAGCGGCAGCGGGGGCGGCGATCCGGGACTCAATCAAGCGGACTATCAGTCTTTGGCGCAATACTTCGTGAAGTTCATCCAAGCCTATGCGGCACAAGGGGTGACAGTGAACGCGGTCACACCGCAGAACGAGCCACTAAATGGGGCGGCGGCCTACCCGGGCATGGGGTTGGATGGGCCGAGCGAGCTGTCACTGATCGCACAGGACATGGGGCCCGCCTTCAAGGCAGCGAATCTGTCGACGCTCATCTGGGCCTACGACCACAACTGGGACCACGAAGAGTACCCAGAGCAGATCATGAGCGATGCAACCGCGGCCGGGTTCACCGAGGGCGCCGCGTTCCACTGCTACGGCGGAGACCCGTCGGCCATGACTACCTTCCACAACAAATTCCCCACCAAGAGCATCTACATGACTGAATGCTCGGGGGGCGACTGGCAGGACGACCCGTTCGCGAACACGATCGAGCTCGAGATCAGCTCCACGGCCAACTGGGCGCAGGGCATCTCGCTCTGGAACATGGCGCTCGACGAGAACGACGGCCCAAAAAACAACGGTTGTAACGATTGCCGTGGCGTCATCACCGTGAACAGCAAGACCAGCGCTGTCACCTATACGGTGGACTATTACGCGCTCGGTCACTTCAGCAAATTCGTGCGCCCCGGCGCGCTACGCATCTCGTCCCAATCGTCGAACGGTGCTTTCAATCAGGTCGCGTTCAAAAACAAGGACGGGCGCCTCGCCGTGATCGGCCACAATACCGGCCGAAACACCATCACCGTTCAGATCGGCTCGGGAGCCTCGGCGATGAACGTGAGCGTACCGGCGAACGCCGCCGTCACCGTGGCTTGGACGCCGTAGGCATCGCCTCGGACGCCACACGCGCAGCAGCAGACCTTGAGGGTCCTAGCTGGTGAGCGCGCTCTGCACCACTGCGCCGTTGACCACGTTGGCCGTGATCGTATCGCTGGATAGGCCGACGGCTGCGGCCAATGTTTGGCCCATCGCGCCGAAGGTGTTGCCGTAGATGATATCGCCCGAGGTCGAACCTTTGCCCGTCTTCGAGTCAATCGGCATCGCCTGATACTCTTGGCCGGCCGCAGGTTGCGCCACGCCACCCACGACGCTCGCTTGCAGCTTCGGGCCAATCATGACGGTCACGTGGTGACCGTCATTGTGCTGCCGACCGTTGGCAACGTCCTTCGCCTGCATCGTGCGACCAAACACGTTCATCATGGCGAACGTCACTTGGTCCTGCAATTTGGCGGCATTCAGCGCAGTCATCATCGTGTTGATCGTGGTGATGCCCGAGGCGTGAGCCGCGACCTCACCGGCCAGATTCGTGTCGCTGTGATTGTCGCCACCGAAATCGATATGCACGACGACAGCAGGCGTTACCTTCATCTGGAACAAGATCAACGCCGCTTGGATCTGCGAGTCTTGGCCGTCGTTCTTGATCGCGCTCAAGCTCGACAGAAGGCCGTCTTGCAAGGTGCGAAGCTGCGTGGTCGAGGTCGCGTATTGGTCGATGAAATTCTTCTGTGCGGTGTTGCCCGAGGCCTTCACGAGCTGGTTCAGCGAGTCGAGCCCTTGGTCACGCAGCTTGACGAGGTTCATCGAGCCGAGGCCATTTTTCGGTGAGGTCAAGACGCTCGAGAGCGTGGTCGGCGTGAGCAGCGCCTGCGGCGCGCCCTGATAGTACACGGCCTCCGTGAAGTTACCGCTGAGCGAAATGGGCTGCGCGCGCACGGTACCGAGCGCCGTGGCGAGCTCGCGCGACAACATCGAGGGCAGCATTTCGCCAGCCGCGACGGCGCCCATCATGCGCAGCACCTTGCCCTCGTCCGGATGAATCACGGTGTACGTGCCGTGGTGAAAAAAGCAGGTGCGCGCCAGAGTCGACGGCGCGAGCGTGCTCCAAATCTTTGCGCCGTTGATCATGTTGCTGCCGAACGCCATGGGCGTGGCTGCCATGGAAGGGTCGCTCGGGTGTCCAATGTTCGGATCGTCGTACGTACCCGGAGCGTTGCTGTTGACCGGGTCACCTGCGCCCGATGTGCTGAAAATCAAGAATTGCGGATTGGTGACCGTCGAAGCTGCGGCTCCCGCGTCCGTGTCCGCCAAGGCTTTCCGCGGGTTCAGCAGAATCGCGGCTGGTACACCGGTGGCGAGCGAGCGCAGCCCGACGAGGCCCGCGCCGAACAGCAGACTGAGTAGAGCTTCACGTCGTTTCAGGTTCATCGCTATGTTCCCTTATTGGCCAACGCTGACCACCCAGGGTGAAATGCAGGCCAGGGTGAAAGTCGATTTGAGGGCAATCGTCGGCGTCTGCCCGGAGCCCGTCACGGCGTTGTAGTGGTCGGTCAGCACGCCGATCACCGCCGTGTCCCGCGTCGAGTCGAGACCCATGAAGTTGTGCGTAATATTCGCGATCGCCGTGGTCGAATCCGAGCTCGCGAAGAGCGGAGTCCCCGTCGTGGTGTCCACGACCTGGTCGGCCAAGAGCGCGCACATTTGCTCGACCGAGCTGCGATAGAACGGGTCGGGGTCGTTCACATACAGCGCAGACACCGCGCCGCGACTGTAACCGTCGCTCGGCAAGTTGGTGGAGATCGAGGGCACGGTCGTGCCGCGCGGCGGGCAATTCGTGGCGCAGGAGCCGGCTTGCAGCGTTTGCAAACCGCAAACGTCCGTCAAGCCGAGGCGATTGCTGAGCGTGGCGCACAATTGCGCGCGGCGCGCGATGGCCACCGGAGCGCCGTTCGTCTGCGTGGTCTTGGTGCCCGCGGTGTACGTCACGAGTGGCGAGGTGAACAGCTCGTGCACCAATGAGTTCCAGTTGTAGTTGCTGGAGGCGAACACGCCCGCGACGCGGATCAGCTCTGGGTCGCTGGCCAGACACGGTCCGCTATTCGCCCAAGCGCACAGCTTTTGGGTCCAAGCGGTCTTGAATTGCGGATGAATCGAAATCTGCTTGCCCAGGTCGTACATGGTCGAGCCGTTGTCGACCACGTTATCGAACAAGAACGTGCCCGGGACGGACGTCTGAGTCGGGTCCATCTGCGTGCTGTAATTCAGCGTGAAATTCGAGCGGAAGAAGCGCTTCATCGGATCGAGGCTCCAATGGCACTGAAAGCACGCCGCCTCCGTCGCATGGTCCGGAGTGAGCCCTGGCGCGTTCTTCACGGTGATTGGGTCGCTGCCGTCGAACCCCTGGCCCAAACCGATGATCATCGTCTGATTGATGGTCGCGCGCGCCTGATTGCTGAGGTTCGTCGGATACTGAGAGAAGAACGACGGCGTCGTGAAATAGCCGACGCGCTGCTCGTACAAGTTCAGTGTGTTGGCCGCGCGCAGCCCCACGATGTCGAAGAACAGCGACTCCTTCGCGGAGTCGGACGCGGGCGAGATCGTGACCATGCGCCAATCGGAGTAGTCCGCGTCGGTCAAGGCCGCGGTGTGTGAGACGTTGTGTGAATCGGTCGTGCCACCGCCCGCTTGGCACCAGGTGTTGTTCGGGGTGTTCGGGGGATCGAAGAACCACCAGTTTTCCCCGCGTAAGTAGCTGTAGAGCCAATCCACCAAGCTGCTGCCCTGACCGAACCCGGACGCGCCACTCATCACCACTGGATCGATGCCCGCACAGTACGCGGCGACGGCCGTCGTCTGACCGTCGTATTCACCGTACAAGCTGGCCAGATCCGGAGCGTAGAACTTGAGGTAGTTAGGGCTCGCCGGGTTGCCACTGTCGGCGAGCGGGATGTTCGTCTTCGCGGTGACGGACCAGGTCCAGTTCTTGTCCGCGTCGTAGAAGCGGTTGTGCATGTTGCCGCCGTTCGTGGCGGTCGCGTCGGTCAGCATGCTCGCGTCCGAAAACGCGTAGTACGACATCATCGCCGTGGTCATCATGTAACTCGTCGTGGTCGCGGCCTCGGTGAACGGATGCCGTTCGCCCACGAGCGCGGTCATGGTCTTGGCGAAGCTCTGCCGAAAGTTCAGCAGCAAGCCGTCATTCGGGGTGAACGTGCCGTCATCGATTACGGTCTTGAAGCTCGTCTGCGACGCTTGCGACTGCTGGAATGCGTCGGCGAAGAAAATCTCCATCTTCACCTGGTAAGCGGGCAGCTTCATCCAAGTATCGACGAGACCGCCGAGCGCCGTCGGATCCTTGTTCACCGAATCGATCTCCGCCTGCGTCGGCGCGAGACCGGTCAGCAAGTTTTTGACCTTGGTCACTGACGCTGCCACGGACAACGGGTCGAATGGGATGACCGGAGCCGACGGCATGCCGGCATCATCGAGCGGCGATGAGCTCCCCGCGCCCCCCGTACCGTTACCGGTGCCCGTGCCAGTACCAGTCCCGTTGCCGGGGTGACCGGGACTGACAGCGGTCCCGTTGCCAGGTACGCCGCCGCTGATCTGGCCCTGACAGGCAACCGCCAACACGGCGCCCAGCGACAGCGCGGCGCCGGGCCCCGTCATAAAGCGCGCCAAGATCTGAGAAAACCGTCCCTTGGGGGCGCTGTCGCGGCGTAGCCAAGCCATCGCCCTATGGGTGGAACTACGCCTGGGGCGCGATCACATTTTCTTTTGGGCCCGCCGAGCGCGCCCAGCCACATTCACCGAGCCCGCTTTAAATTCCGCGAATCCGCGCTGGGCTCGCGCATGCCCACATCAGCGCCATTTCTATTCAGCCGCGCGCTCCACCTTTCCAGGTGTGCCCGCTCGGTCGGATTTTTGCGTTGCGTCGAGCGTGTCCAGCTCGGCTTGACCCTTGTCCTCTTTGGCCGGCTTGCCACGCTTGCGCCACTCGATCAGATCGTCGAAGAACGAGTAGGCCACGGGGGTCGCAAGCAAGGTGAGCGCGAGCGACAACGTTTGCCCACCGACCACGACACCCGCCGTTGCGCGATTGAGCCCCGCGCCGATGCCTCGCGACAGGATCAGCGGGACCATGCCGGCGACGAAGGCCAGCGTGGTCATCAAGATCGGCCGCAAGCGGTCGCGGTTGGCCGCCAAAATGGCTTCGTCACGCGGCATGCCCTCAGCGCGTAGGTGGTTCGTGTGGTCGACCTGCAAAATGCCGTTCTTCTTCACCACGCCGAACAGCACGATGATGCCTAGTGCAGAGAAAATCGACAGCTCTTGGCC
>DATHOI010000197.1:0-6803 GCA_035485095.1 Polyangiaceae bacterium
AGGGTCAGCACGAGCTCGCGTTGCCCCACCGCTGCAAGGCCGCGCGTCACGGCAGTGAAAAAATTCCCCTGCCTGCCTTCGACCGTATCGTGCGCGTGAAAGGTGACGCTCAGCTTTCCGGCGCTCACGAGGACGGTCGTCGGTTGGCCGAGGCTGGGCGCAGTGAAGCTTCGAGCTGCCTCCGGGTTCGACTGCACCTTCGCACTCTCGGACTTTTCCCCGAATAGCCTGGACCAGACGCTCATCTCGTCATTTAGCTCCTTCGTCCGGCTCGAAGCGAGTCCACTCAGTCGGCTTTCTCGTCGTCGTCGTCGCATCCGTCAGATGCGAGACGGCAAAGGCGGCGAAAAAACAACGATCCCGGATCTGAGATACGGTTTCGGAGTGAACCCGGTTTTGGAATTCCTCGGCTTTATTGGGGGGATGCTCCTGCTCGCCTTCGTCGTGTCGAGGATCACGGGCGCGCGGGCTCAATACCTCCAGGATTTTCCGCTGGAAAACGGCGAACGCGTATTGTGGGAGGACCTAGCGGCGGACGCCTACGTCTATGCTGGGCGACGCGCGCTGTTTACGACCTACTCGCGCTCACGACGGAGCGCGGTGCGCGTCACGACTCTGCGCATCATCGCTGGCACCCGTTCGCTATTCGGGCAAAAGCACATCATCCAATACCTGGCCTTCCCATCGGATCGCGCTTTTCCGGACGAGGCGAACAACCTGGGCGGCGGGCTGCTCACGCGGGGCTTCGAAGCCATCGTCTTCGAGCGGGCTGGGGTCGTGACTCACACCGCAGGCAAGCAAGTGTTCGTGGAGCTCCCGCTCGACCCCGCGATCAGGAGCTCATTGAACCGGCAGAGCCTTCGCATCCACAGCGATCTGCTGCACGGCTTCCGCTTGCCTGACTAACGCTGGCAGCTCGCGCGACGGGCAGCGCTTGGCCACCCGTCGATTCAGCAAGCTCGATCTCGTCGCCGTCCATCGCGGAGAGTACGTCGAGGAAGCTATCGAACGTCGTGACTCAGAACTCGAACTTACCGAACGCGCCGAGCTCTTTGAAAGCCTGGACGAGGCGCGCGGCCTGGCCCTTTTCGCCCAAGTGGAGCCAACCACGCGGGTCGATCACCTTCTTGTTCGGCTTGGTCGGACCTTCGGGGTTGCCGAGCTGCGATTGCAGGTAGGCACTCTTCTCGTCCATGAATTTCTTGATCGGCTGGGTGAATGCCCACTGCGTGTCAGTGTCGATGTTCATCTTCACGACGCCGTAGGAGACCGCTTCCGTGATCTCTTCCGGGGTCGAGCCCGAGCCGCCGTGGAACACGAAATCGAGCGGCTTGTCGGCCGTCTTGCGTTCCTTCTGCACGTACTTCTGCGAATCATCCAGGATTGGCGGCTTCAGCTTCACGTTGCCGGGGGCGTACACGCCGTGCGTGTTGCCGAACGATGCAGCAACGGTGAACGAGCCCACGGGGCTGAGCACGTCGTACGCGCGCAGCACGTCTTGCGGGCTCGTGTAGAGCTTGGAGTGGTCGACGTTCGAGTTGTCGACGCCGTCTTCCTCACCACCGGTGACGCCGAGCTCGATCTCGAGCGTCATCTTCAGCTTGGCCATGCGCGTCAGGTATTTGCGGCAGATCTCGAGGTTGTGCTCGAGCGGCTCTTCCGAAAGGTCGAGCATGTGGGAACTGAACAGCGGCTCGCCGTTCTTGGCAAAGTACTCTTCACCTGCGGTGAGCACGCCGTCGACCCAGGGCAGCAGCTTGGCAGCACAGTGATCGGTGTGCAGCACGACGGGCACGCCGTACACGGCAGCCATGGTTCGCACGTGCAGCGCGCCCGCGATGGAGCCAGCAATGGACGCTTGCTGCGCGCCATTGTCGAGGAACTTGCCGGCGTAAAACTGAGCGCCGCTTTGCGAAAGTTGGATGATGATAGGCGCCTTCGCCTCCCGGGCCGACTGCAACGCAGCGTTCGCCGTGTGCGAACCGATCACGTTGACGGCGGGCAAAGCGCACTTGGACTCCTTGCAGTACGCAAAGAGCTCTTGCAGCGCGCTTCCAGTGATGACTCCGGGCTTTAGTTTCATGGTTGCCATAGTGTTATCGGGCGCGTACCACAGTTAATCCCCCGAGGGGAGGGGCGAAGCGCGGTCGAGCGCGGTTCCGCAGCGCCGAAACGCGCCGGTTACAATCGGCAGCGCGCGATCTCTGCCGGAATTTCAGGCCGCAAATGCGGTCTCGCCCTGTCTAGGAAGCCGAGTGCCGGGTTCACCGTCAGTGCCGCGCGGCGTCCAGCCGCCTGCCCTGCCTGCCGCTTGACGTCGCGCGCGACGGACGGATGAGAGCCGCCGCCGCCAGCGCACGCTTCAGGGTCGGAGCGGTGATGAGTCGCGAAGTGCAGGCTCGTCGAGATCTGAAGTCGTGATGAGTTGCAAGCCGCGGACGATCACGATGTGGACGTAGTGAATCGCCACTCATCCGAACGCTGCGTGTAACAGAGCATGCGCGACGGAGTCAGCCGAGCGTCAGGCCAACGCGCGCCGAGGCAAAAGGGCTGCCCGCGGGTGGCGAAATCCGCTGCGCGACTGCAGCGTCATGAATTGGAATCGAAAAAGGATCACGAATTGTCCTGAATTGAGCGACCGCTGACCCTCGACTCGGGTTAACAAGAAAGCCATGACTCGACATGTCAGCGGCACGTATCAGCGAACCGATCGAGTGCGCGCACAACCCGGCTCGACCGTGCGCTTGCGCGGCGATGACCGCCGTAGTGCGCGCGACGTCAGGTTGATCGAGCTGAGTTTATCAGACATGCGGCTCTCGAGCAGCGCGCTGCCGGCGTTGGGCAGCGCGGTCACCGTCTCGGTCGCCCTGCGCGACCGTCACATCGAGTTCGAGGTTCCCGCAGTCGTCGCTTGGCACCGTAACGATGAATTCACGGTTGTCTTCGACTACCTGACCGCGCGGCAAACTTATGGGCTTACCCTTGCGATCGCGCTCGCGCAGCAAGCGGCGGAGCGCGCGGTTCGCGACGCCCGTCGCGTAGTCGACCGAACCGTGTCCGGTCGCGCACGCTGATCGAATCCCGCCGCTCGCGCCCGCGTTGCTCCGCGGAGCGCCGCAGTCGACGATGCGCCTGCACTGCTCGAGCTCGCGCCGCTTACAGCGGTAGTGCCGAGGGTACCGCCGAAATTCCCGCACCAGCCCACGACGAAACACTGCCGCCATACCAAGGCTCGCTGGAGCTAATTACCGCGTGCCCACCACTGACGCTCGTGAAGGCCAGAAGCGGAAGCGAGACGAGCGTGCTTTGCATGCTCGCACTGGTTCAACCGCCGAAGATTCTTGCGAACACAGAGTGATCCGCACTGGCACATTCACTGCAGAGCTACCATGTATCGTGAGCATGCTGCTTTTAGAAGCGCGCGTTCGTGCCTGGGCGGCAACGCTTTTGGGCGCAGCGCCCCCCGCCCCCTTCACAGTGTCGCGCAGCGGCAACAGCGTTCGCGCTTGGGCGCGTCGTGCTGCACCTGTCGCTGCGTCGTTGGTCGGCTTGTGGTTGTGCGTGCGCTTCGTTGGCGCGCTCGATTGGCGGGCTGCAGCGCGCGACATCCGGCATGTCGGAGTCGGTGCCGGCTTGCTGATCCTGGCTCCGGTCGTGGGGAACTTCGTGCACATGCTGGGCTGGCGCGCGCTGCTGCCAAGCCCGGTTCGGCCGCGGCTCGGCCGTGCACTGGCTATTTTTCTCGCTGCGCAAGCGGGCAACGAGGTCGGCTTGGGTGTGCTCGGTGAATCGATCAAAGTCAGTGAGCTGCCAAGTGAGCATCGCTCGGCAGCGCTGCGCGCTGTGCTGCTCGACAATTTGAGCGCGCTCGCGGCGCTCTTCGCGGTGGTGCTCAGCATCGCCGCATTCTTGGGCAGTGTCGCAGCGCCGCACGCATCGCAACGCCTGGTGCTGATCGGCTCACTGAGTGCACTGGGCGTCGCGATCGTGATCAGTGTTGCGGTCTGGGCACAGAGCTCGCACGGCTCGGCCCGCGGTTTGTTGTTCGCGTTCGTCGCTCACTACGTGGGCAAGCTTTGGATCGTCGCGGAGTTCGCGCTCGTCTTGGCGTTGCTTGGCACCGTCACGTTGCGTTCGAGCGCACCGCTCGGGCTCGTTTCCACGCTGGCCTCTGCGGCCGGCGCGGCCATCCCCGGTCAGCTCGGCGTGCTCGAGGCGGCGCTCAAGGGCTCCGCGTCGTCGTGCGGGCTGGCAGCCTGCACATTGGTCAGCGTCGCGCTGCTGCGTCGCGCGCGCAGCGTGCTCTGGGGCGCGCTCGGCGCACTACTTTTCTGGCAATTGCGCTCGCGGCGAGCCCCCGAGCAAGCGGCGCCTCACAGCGACCGCGAGCCCGCGGCGCCGTCGCTGGCCAAGTAGCAGGGAAATAGGGTTTCTTCAGCTCGTGCGCTGGCTGAGCCACGCGCGCCCGAGCGCCGTGTCCACGCCCATCGCGTCGAGACCGCGAAATACGACCTCGATCAGTGTTTCGCAGTAGAGCTGCACGAGCTCGGGCGCAGGCAGCTCGCCATACTCGAGCATGCCGTCGGTCCACGACTGGGTGAGCGTGCCTTCCAAGAACCCAGGCTCGACACTGGCCTCGAGCATGGCCGGCAGCACGTCGCGCAAGAACGCACCGCGCCCCGCCGCGCGCTCCGAGGCGAGGTGCGCCCAGCCGAGCTGCGCGTGCTTCACTTCGTCCTTGAGCAGCTCGTGAAGCGTGGCTCTGATCTGTTCATCCTGAGCGACCTCTTGGCAGCGCGTCAGCAGAGAGGCGTTCATCGTCTCGCTGATGCAGCACACGGCGACCACTTCCCACAGCAAGCGGTCGCGTTGCGGCATATCCGAGCGACCAATGCGCACACGCGGTGGTGTGTGGTTCTTGGCGTCGGGTTGACCGAAACGCGCCGCGACGATCGCGCACAGATCACGGTGACGCGCTTCGTCCTCGGAGGCGTCGCGCGCGCCGCGCACGACGACGGGATCGGCACCCACCTCCGCGAGCTCAGTCGACATTCTCGCAAAGCGCGCCGAGGCCTCGATCTCGGCGCGCGTGCGAAATGCCCACGTTCCAGCGACGCGGGCAGAAATGGTCTCTTCAGGCAAAGCCGAAATGACCTCTGCTCACTCAGCGGCCGTGACCGACACAGCACGGCGTGTCGGCCGGGCAAGCTTGCACGCCGCAAATGCCAGTGCCTGAAGTGATCCAGCAACAGCAACCGGAGGTGGTGATGTTGCAGTCGGTATATCCGCTTCCGCTGCAGCTGCCGGTAATGGGAGCGCACTCGGTCGCGAACGTAGCCGCGGGGCACGCGTCCGCCCCGCCACCGGCTCCAGCACTCGCGCCGCCCGCGCCGCCTGCGTGTGCACCTGCGCTGCCGCCCGCACCGGTCGCGCCGCTCGCGCCGCCAGCGTGAGCGCCTGCGCTGCCGCCCGTCGCTGCAGCGCCGCCGCTGCCGCCCGAGCTCGCACCGCCGCTACCCGCAGTCGACGACGCGCCTGCTGTCGACGACGCGCCCGCGCTCGACGTAGCGCCTGCAGTCGATGATGCGCCCGCGCCGCTCGACGTGGCGCCTGCAGTCGATGATGCGCCCGCGCCGCTCGAGCTTGCGCCCGCCTCGGTACCGCTCGCGCCAGCTGTTGTTCCTCCGCTACTCGTCGTGTCACTGCTACACGCAGCGAGGCCGACCGTAGAAGAGGCGCCCGTGACTACAAGAACATGAAAAAGCTTGCTGATATTCATGGCCCGCAAAGCCTACACGCTTTGCAGCACGGCGCATGCCCCTTCCACGGGGAATAACTCGAATTTGAGGGCTGATCCGAGGAGCATGAAATATTCTGGAATGCGTGGAGCACGCCATTTTGAAACCGCTACGCGCGAGCAACGTACTGGTTGCGATGGCTCGTTCGAATCGGTCTCGGAATTTTCTGCAAGACCACGGAGTCCTGGTGCTCGCCTTGGCGGGTACGCTTTTCACGGGCTGCCACCGCAGCGAGGGCGTCTCGTCGACCAGCGCGGATACTGAAATGGCCCGCGCGCGCAACGTCGAACCGCCCCCGAGCGCACCGAGCTCGAAACGCGTGTACGCAAAACCGCCGCAGTCCGAGCTCGAAAAGCGCCTCACACCGCTGCAATACGACGTAACGCAGCATGAAGACACCGAGCCTCCTTTTCAAAATGCGTTCTGGAACAACCATGAGCCCGGCCTGTACGTGGATATCGTCAGTGGCGAGCCGCTGTTCAGCTCGACTGACAAGTTCGAGTCGGGTACGGGTTGGCCGAGCTTCACTCGACCCGTCGATCCTTCACGGGTCGTCCGGCGCGACGACGGCTCGCTCGGCATGTCACGTACGGAAGTGCGCTCCAAAGACGGCGACTCACATTTGGGGCACGTCTTCGACGACGGACCCGCGCCAACTGGCCTTCGCTACTGCATCAACTCGGCGTCGCTGCGTTTCATCCCGGTGAAGGATCTGGAGAAAGAGGGCTATGGCGATTATCTGCCATTGTTCGGCGGTGCGTCAGCACAGCCGAGCTCCGCGCCCAGCGCCGCCGCGTCGCCGACCGGCACATGAGTTAGCTTAACGTATGCCGCGCCCCAACTGGTTCTTGGCGTTTCCGTTGCCCGGGGCGTTCGTACTCGATCTGCCGCCGTTGCCAGCACAGTTTCGGCGCTTCGATCCGGAAGACGTGCACCTGACACTGGCGTTTCTGGGCGGCTGCGGAGCGGCGGCGGCCGAGCGCGCACTCGCCGCGCTCGACGAGC
>DATHOI010000198.1:0-9475 GCA_035485095.1 Polyangiaceae bacterium
GCCGGAGTGGGCGCGGTTGCCACAGTTTCGTCGTCCAACAGCGGATCAGGCACCACCAGCGGCGGCTTCTTCTTGCAGGCGGTGAGCCCAACACTGCAAAGTGACAGCCCTACGAGGCAGACGAGACCCGCGAGACCGAACGCGCGCCGCACCCTTGAGCTATTCGAGAGCCATCGCTTGAGCATGAGGCCCGCAATCGACTACTCGCGCCGCCTGCCCTCAGCAAGTATGATCGCAAGGACCTTCCTGAGCTCTTCCGTCGATGGCGAAACGTGAACTGACCCGCCCGTACGAGCCGAACCCGGCGCTGCGTGCCCTCTATCGGCGATTCTTCGAGAAGATCCAGGTCGATGATGCGTGGGTGCGCTCGGTCAAGAACCTGGCCTCCGAGGGCTCGATTGTCTACGTCCTGCGGAATCTCAATTTCATCGATTTTCTCGCGCTCGACTACCTGACCAAGCGCCATCGCCTGCCGCAGATCCGTTTCGTCAACGATCTCGGGCTCTGGATCTTGAATCCAATGGGCAAGGGTTGGCTGAACGCGATCTTGCCGCCCAAGACCGTGTCCCGCTCCGCCGAGCTGGAGGACGCGCTCGAGCGCGGGGGCTCCGCCGCGCTGTTCCTGAAGCGCCCGCCTGGCGTGTTGGATCTGGCGGCTGGCGCGAGCGGTGGGCGCGGCTTGCAAGAGGGCGACGGCCTAGTGCGGACTCTTTTCGAGCTGCAACGCAAGCGCCCACGGCCGATTTTACTCGTGCCCCAGGTGTTCGTGTGGACGAAATTCCCGGACTCGCGCGGGACTGAGCCGTTCGATTTCATCCTCGGACCGCGCGAGTGGCCGAGCCCGCTACGAACCGTCGCGCAGTTTCTATACAACTACAAACACGTCGAGCTGAAGCTCGGCGAGCCCATCGACCTGTCCGCGTTTCTCAACGACAGCAAGGGCAGCCCAGACCCCGTGCTGGTGCGTCGCTTGACCTACGCCGTGCTCGGTCGCTTGGAGCGTGAACGACGCAGCGTCACCGGCCCCGCGGAGAAGCCGCCCGAGCGCGTCCGCCAAGAGATCATTCGCAGCCCGAAGATGCGCGCCGTGATCGATGACTTGGCCGACGAGCGCACCGACAAGTACATGCTTCGTCAGCGCGCACGAGAGATGCTGCGCGAGCTACAAGCCACACCCGATCGCACGACCATCAAGGCGTTGGAGGTGATTTTCGATCGCGTTTTCACGCGAATTTACGCGGGTATCGAGTTCGAGAAGAGCGACATCGAGCGGTTACGCAACGCCGCCAAGAACGGCGTGCTCGTGCTCTTGCCGAGTCACAAGAGCCACATCGACTATCTGATCCTCAGCTACATCTTCAATCAACACAACTTGCCGCTGCCCGTGATCGCGGCCGGCGACAATTTGAATTTTTTCCCGATGGGCGCCATCTTTCGGCGCGGCGGGGCCTTCTTCATTCGACGCTCCTTCCGTGGCGACCGCTTGTACGCTGCGGTAGTCGACGCGTACGTGCGCCGGCTCCTGCGCAGCGGTTACCCGGTCGAGCTGTTTCTGGAAGGCGGGCGCAGCCGCACCGGCAAGCTCTTGGCCCCTAAGTTTGGCTTACTCAACATGGTCGCGGACGCGGCGCTGGCGATTCCGGACAAAGATTGCTTCTTCGTGCCGATCAGCATCGGCTACGAGCGCGTGATCGAGGCCCAGGGCTACGAACGCGAGCTCCGCGGCGCCGAGAAAACCAAAGAAGACGCAGCGGGTTTGCTCAAGAGCAGTGAGCTTCTGCGGCACCGCTACGGCACGATCAACATGCAAGTCGGCACGATCCTCACGTTCGGGGAAATTCGCCGAGAAATCGAGATCGCGCCGGGCGCCACGCTGAGCCCCGCAAAACGGCGCAGCTTGGTGACACGCCTGGGCAACCGGGTGATGGATGAGATCAATCGCGTGACCGCGGTCACTCCGGGCGCGCTGACGGCGCTATCGCTGCTGTCTCACGAGCAGCGCGGCATCGGCCACGCCGAGCTCGTCGACTACTGCACGAAGCTCCTGTCCGTCGCCGAAGGTATGGGTGCGCGCACGAGTCAGACGCTGCGCGCACCATCTGGCAGACTCCGGCCCGAGGCATTGCGCGAAGCGTGTCAGATGTTCATCGACGCCGAGATCGTGGAAGTGCAATTTTTGGAAGACCCGAGCGTGGCCAGCAAGAAAGCCGGAGACCGGGCCACGTACAGCGTGCTCCGCAACAAGCGGCTCGCGCTCGACACGTCCAAAAACATCATCGTGCATTTCTTCGTCGAGCGAGCGTTGGTCGCCATGGCGCTCCTGACCGCGCCCGCTGCGGCGACATTTTCTTGGGTGCGTGAACGCGTGCAAGGGCTCTCGAAGCTCTTCAAGTTCGAGTTTCGTTTCCGCGCCGACGCGCCGTTCGAGGCTATTTTCGGCAATACCGTGCAAGCCATGGTCAGCGCCGGCGAGCTAGTGCACGTGCAAGACACCTTGAGCGACGGCCCCGGCCACGATGGTTGGAGCGGGCGCGCCTGGCTGCGCATGTACGCCTCTATCTTGCAGAATTTCATCGAGGGCTACTACGTCGCCGCGCGCGCGCTGGAGCTACTCGAGAAATCTCCCATGGCCGAAAAGGACCTGACCAAGAAGGCGCTCGCGCTCGGTCACCGCCTTTTTCTAGAAGGCGCCATCGAACGCGCCGAGGCCGTGAGCAAGCCCATCCTGCAGAACGCCTTCCAAGCCTTCATCGATCACGGCTACCTCGCCGTGCGCGACACCAAGCTCGATCTGGCGGACGGCATGGCCGCGCATGCAGCGTTCTCGCGCGTGGCAGACGGCATTCGCACGTGGATCCCAGGGCGCGCGCCGTGACACGCTCGGCGCTCGCTGGTTTCATACTGGTCGGGCTCGGCGCACTCGCCAGCGGCTGCTTCAGCACTCCAACGCCGCTCGCGCCCGGGCTCGGCGGGACCGTGGGCGTGCCCAATCAAGGCGTGCTCACCGAGGCCGAAGAGCTGCCCGTGCGCGGCGAAGGGTTCGTGCGTTATCGCCCACAAAGCAGCCACTATTTCGGACGCCCACGCTTGGTCCACGCGCTCGAAAAAGCTGCCGCGGACGTGAGCCGACAAGCGCCCGGCGGCGCACCGCTCTTCATCGGAGACCTGTCGGCGCAAACCGGCGGGCGCATTCCCGGGCATGATTCGCATCGCAGCGGTCGCGACGTCGACATTCTGTTTCTGGTCATGACGCCGTCCGGGATTCCGATCTCGAGCCCGGGCTTCGTGCGCATCGAGAGTGACGGCTTGGGAGTCGCGCAGGGCGGCAAGGACTACGTTCGCATCGACATCGATCGTGAGTGGCTGCTCTTGCGCTCGCTCTTGACCTCGCCTGAAATCGGCGTGCAATTCATGTTCGTCTGCCACGACGTGGAGGCGTTACTGATCGACCACGCGCGCGCCCTCGGTGAGCCGCCAGAGCTGGTCTGGCGCGCCGAAACCGTGATGCTCCAACCGAGCGACAGCTTGCCGCACGACGATCACGTGCATCTGCGCATCGCGTGCAGTCCGGACGAAGCCATCGCCGGCTGTAGCGGCGGTGGACCGCGCTGGGAGTGGCTCCCGCCCTACGCGCCCGTGCACCGGTTGAACGCCCAAGATTGGGACGAGATCGCTCATGACGACCCGTTCGACCTGGCAAACGGCGCGGGTGTGAGCAACGCGGGTGTGAGCAACGCGGGCGTCAATCCGGGAGGCGCGTGAATCAGAGCGTCCGGATCGGGCGCGGCCAGCTCCTGCGCGGCGATTGCCTGACAATGCTCGGCGAGCTCGCGGCGCCCGCGAGCTTCGACTTGGTCTACATGGATCCGCCGTTCAACGCGGGCGGTGAACGCGGTGCGCGGCAAAAAAAGGGCGAACGCGCCTCTGGCAAGCTCGCGTACCGCGACGCTTGGGGCGGGCTCGATTCCTTCTTGGCTATGCTCGAGCCGCGCTTGGTCGCCGTGCGTGACGCGCTCAGCGCCGTCGGCAGCTTGTGGCTACACCTCGATCACCGTGCCGTACACGACGCCAAAGTGCTCGCGGACCGCGTGTTTGGCCGCGCCGCATTCCAGGGCGAAGTGATCTGGGTCCCGGGCAACGGCGGCAAGCGGCGCAGCGGCCCGAGCGTCACGCATCAAACGTTGCTCATCTTCGCGCGCGGTCGCGAAATGATCTGGAACGGGGACGACCCTGCGCTGCGCGAGCGCCACGCCGAAACCAGCCTGCGCATGCACTTCAACAACGTCGACGCCGCGGGCCGCAACTACCGCGATCGCCACGTCGCGGGCAAAACCTACCGCTACTACGCCGACCAGGGCCGGCGCATCGGCAGCGTCTGGAGCGACTGCCCGTCGATGCGCGCCAACACGCCGCTGATCAAAGAAGCCACCGGCTACCCCACTCAAAAACCCGAATCCCTCCTGGAACGCATCGTGCGCGCCTCGAGCCTACCTAACAGCCACGTCCTCGATCCCATGTGCGGCTCCGGCACCACGCTGGTCGCGGCCGAGCGCCTCGGTCGCGCCTGGCTCGGCATCGATCGCGGCGAGCTCGCGTTCCGCACCGCCAAAGCGCGCCTCACTGCCCTCGTCAAAAAATCCGCTCCCGAAAAATAGCTCGTTCATCACAGACCTCTGACTGTCGCTGGCGTCTGAGCGGCGCGGGGTCGCCGACGGCGCGGGTGCTCACGGCGGAGCGTTGGAGCGGCGGAGGGCAGAGCGGGTTGCTCGCGGCGGAGCGGAGTGGCGGAGTGAGTTGCTCACGGCGCGGGTTGCTCGCGGCGGAGCGGCGGAGAGCGGAGCGGCGGAGAGCGGAGCGGCGGAAAGGGCGTTCTCTCGTCTGCGGATTCGCACGTTGAATTCGACCTTCAGATTTCCGAGCGGGCATGCCTCTCCGACAGGATTTCTCGGCAATTTGATGACCAAGTCGCTCTTTTTTTGAAATTCGAAGGTCGAATTCGACGTTCAACTTGTGGCGAATGAGGCCGCCGCGGCTTGCGCGCTCGCTTTCGTCACGGCTTGCGCGCTCCGCTTCATCACGGCTTGGGCGCTCCGCTTTCACGGTTCGCGTGCTGTCAGCCTGCGCGTAGGGTGGTGGCTAAGGCGGCGAACGCTTCGAGCGCTTCGGGGTTCGCGAGCGTATCGCGACTGGCAACGCTCTCGACGCGCGCGCCGAGGAGCAGGCGTTTGACCGGGACTTCCAGCTTTTTGCCGTTGAGTGTGCGCGGCACGGCCACCACGCTCAGGATTTGATCGGGCACGTGGCGTGGGGAGAGCGCGCGGCGTACCTCCGACGTGATGCGCTGCCGCAGCGCCATGTCCAAAGCAGCGCCCGGCGCGAGCACGACGAACAGGTACAACGTGCCCGTGGCGTCCGCGAGCGACCCGGTGTCGACGACCAGGCTGTCCGCGATTTCCGGGATGCGTTCGATGACGCGATAAAACTCGCTCGTGCCCATGCGCACACCGCCACGATTGAGCGTCGAATCCGAGCGCCCGTAGATCACCGCGCCACCGCTCGGCGTGAGCTTGAGCCAATCCCCATGTCGCCAAATGCCGGGATACATTGAAAAATAGCTCTCTTTGCAGCGTACGCCATCCGCATCGCCCCAGAAATAAATGGGCATGGCAGGGAACGGCGCGGTCAGAACGAGCTCACCGACCTCGCCGGTCAAGCTGCGCCCAGCGTCGTCGAACGCTTCGATCCGAGCGCCCAAGCCGCGACATTGGATCTCGCCCGCGCGCACGGGCAAGAGCGGGCAAGAGAGCAGGAACGCCGTGCACACATCAGTGCCTCCGCTCACCGAGCCGAGCAAGCAATGGCGCGACACGTGCTCGTACACCCAAGCGAAGCCGTCAGCAGGGAGCGGCGCGCCGGTCGTCCCTAAGCCACGCAACCTGCTGAGGTCGTGCTTCGCTCGAGGCTCGAGCGCAGCTTTCTGACAGGCCAAGAGATAAGGCGCGCTCGTGCCGAAGTAACTGAGCTTCTCCTCTTCTGCGAGCCGCCACAGCGCGTACAGATCGGGGTACGTGGGACTGCCGTCGTAGAGCACGACGGTTGCGCCCACCAAGAGGCCTGCCACGAGCATGTTCCACATCATCCACCCGACGGTGGAGAACCAAAAAAAGTGGTCCTTTTCCCCGAGATCCATGTGCAACGCGAGCGCCTTGAGGTGCTCGAGCAAGATGCCGCCGTGACCGTGCACGATGGCCTTGGGAAGGCCCGTCGTGCCGGACGAATACAAAACCCAGAGCGGGTGCTCGAACGGCACGGGCTCGAACTCGAGCGGTTCGTGCTCGGCGAGCAATGTTTCGAAGTCGAGCGCGCCGATGTCGGCAGGCAGCGCGCTGCCCTCGCCCACGCGCACCGTGCCGACCAAGCTAGGCAGTGCGCGGACGATGGCAGTCACCTCCTGCGCGCGGTCGAAGGTTTTGCCCCCGTACTGATAACGCGTGATGGTGAGCAACACCTTCGGTTCGATCTGTCGAAAACGGTCGAGCACGCTCTCGACGCCGAACTCCGGTGCGCAGCTCGACCAAACCGCGCCCAAGCTCGCGCTCGCCAAGAAGCCAATCAGCGCCTCACCCCCGTTGGGCAGGAGCGCAGCCACGCGGTCTCCCTTACCGACGCCTAGGCGCCGCAAACCGACGCGCGCTCGCGCTACGTCACGAGCCAACTCCGCGCGCGTCCAGACGCGCCGCGCGCCATTCTCCGAGAGCGCGACAACGGCTGGCTTGTCGTCCAACTGACGCAGCGCGTGCGCGGCATAATTGAGCGTGGCGCCTTCGAACCAATGGGCGTGGGGCAGCGCGCCGCTCGGCCCGGGCGCGGCCGGCGTGCTGAAATCGACCTTGAAATATTCGGCGATCGAGGCCCAGAAATCCCCCAAATCCGTCACTGACCAGGCGTAGAGGCTGGCGTAGTCCGCAAAGCAGCGGCCGCGCGTGCGCTCCAGAAAAGCCAGATAATCCGTGATGCGGCTTTGCGCGCGCTGCGCCTCCGTGGGCTGCCACAGGATCTGCCCTTCTTTCACGACCTGGCTCATTTTGTACGAAGCATAACTCAAAGGACGGGGTAAATTCTCGGCGCCGATGCAAAATCCGCTACTCGAGTTGCCCTTCCCCATCCCCTTCGACCAGATCCGTGAAGAGCACATGGAGCCCGCGGTGCACGCGCTGCTCGCCGACACGACCGCCGCCATCGACCGAGTGGCTGCCAGCTCTGCCCCGCATAGTTACGAGTCCACGTTGGGCGCGCTGGAGCGCGCGTCCGAGAAGTTGGAAGTGGTGATGTCGGTGATCGAGCACCTAGAGAGCGTCAGCACGACGCCCGCCTTGCGCGCCGCATACAACGCCGTGTTGCCGGACGTGAGCGCGCTGTGGTCGAGCATTCCGCTCAATCCAGGCCTGTGGCGCGTGCTCAGTGAATTTGCGCAAACCGCCGAAGCAGCAACGCTCGACGCCACCCGCCGGCGCTTCCTCGACAAGACCTTGGCGGACTTTCGACGCAGCGGCGCCGAGCTCGACGCCGAGAAGAAAGAGCAGCTCAAGGCCATCGATCGCGAGCTGAGCCTGATCACGACGCGCTTTTCGCAGAACGTGCTCGACTCGAGCAACGATTTCGAGATCGTGATCGAGGACGAGGCAAAGCTTGCTGGCCTGCCCGATTCAGCGAAGGCCGCAGCGCTCGACAGCGCGAAGCAAAAGGGCAAGCCGGGTTACCGTTTCTCGCTGCAAGCACCGAGCCTCGTGGCCGTGCTCACGTACGCTGACGATCCCACCTTTCGCGAGAAGATGTGGCGCGCACAGAACACGCGCGCCACCGAAGGCGAGCACGACAATCGCCCCATCATCGCCAAGATTTTAGAGCTCCGGCGCGCCAAGGCGAACGTGCTCGGCTTCCGCGATTTTGCGGATTTCCAACTCGACGACCGCATGGCGAAGACGGGCGCCGACGCGACTCGCTTCGTGAACGAGCTCCGCGAGCGCACACAAACCGCGTTCGAGCGCGAGAATCGCGAGCTGTTCGCGTTCCGGCAGGAGCTCGAGGGTGCACATGCAGCGGCGCTCGAACCGTGGGATGTCACGTACTACGCGGAGAAATTGCGCAGAGCGCGCTTTGCGCTCGATGAAGAAGAGCTGCGCGCGTACTTCCCCGCCGAGCTCGCGCTCAAAGGCGCGTTCACGATTGCCGAGCGTTTGTATGGGGTGCGCATCGAGCCGGTGACCGGCGTGCCCGTCTGGGATCCCACGGTGCAAGCGTACCGCTTGCTCGACAGCGCGAACGCCGAGCTCGGCACGTTCTACGTCGATCTCTATCCGCGCGAGACCAAGCGTTCTGGCGCGTGGATGCACGGGTTGATTGCAGCGGTGCCGCCACGGCAAAATTTGGCTGTATTTTGTCTGAACGCGAGTCCGCCAGCGGGCGGCAAGCCGTCGCTGTTGTTGCATCGCGACGTGGAAACGCTGTTCCACGAGTTCGGTCACTTGCTGCACCATTGTTTGAGTCGAGTCAGCGTGCGCAGTTTGGCCGGCACGCGCGTCGCGCAAGACTTCGTCGAGCTCCCTTCGCAGATCATGGAAAATTGGTGCTCGGAGCGAGAAGCGTTGGATCTGTTCGCGCGCCACTACGAGACCAACGCGCCGCTGCCGAACGTGCTCTTGGAGCGCATGAATGCGGCGCGCACGTTCCGCGCGGCGAACATGCAGATGCGACAGCTCGGCTTCGCGAGCGTCGATCTTTCGCTGCACATCGAGTACAGCCCCGAAAAGCACGGCGACCTGATGCTGTATGCGCGGGAGATTTTGGCGCGCCACGCCGTCGCCCCCTTTCCAGACGACTACGCCATGCTGGCTGGCTTCCTGCACCTCTTCGGCCACCCCATCGGCTATGCCGCGGGCTACTACTCTTACAAATGGGCGGAGGTGCTGGACGCCGATGCGTTCGGGCGTTTCAAGGCCGAGGGCGTGCTCAATCGAACTGTGGGGCAAGAGTTCCGCGACCGCGTGTTGTCGCGCGGCGACAGCGCCGATCCGATGGACCTGTTCGTGGCGTTCCGCGGTCGCAAACCACGCGTTGACGCGCTGCTCGAGCGTCAAGGCCTCGCCTGATGGCAGTGCGTGTGACCTATATCGCCATCGCAGTCGGTGGCGCCTGCGGCGCGTTTGCCGCGCTGGTCGGTTCGCCGAGCACGGCTCCGCCCCTACCCGCGCCAGGCGCGACGTTGCCCATGCGACCGATCAGCGAGCCGCCACTGTTGTCGAGCGCCACACCGGCGGCCGCTTCGAGCACGACGAGCGCGACGAGGGCAGCACCGACGAGTCCCGCGACCACTGCGAGCCTGCCCGCGGTCGCCAGCGCCAGCGCTAGTGCCAGCGCGGCAGACAACGCGGCGGCCGCTCCTGCCGCGGCGCCTTCCAGAGCGGCATCGGCGCCA
>DATHOI010000199.1:0-6447 GCA_035485095.1 Polyangiaceae bacterium
CCGAGAGCGCAGCAAGCGGAGCGGGCCGAGCGGGACGAACGACGCGGGCGCGTGGCGCGAAGTTGGTCCGCGCCGGCCACGGCTTCGAGCACGGGAGTGGACGTGAGCCGCGCCGCGTGGGACGCTAAAGACTCTATACGAATTGTCGATCCCAACCGCTCTCGCCGAACATATTGGGTGTTAGGGTGCGATCCCACGTCCTCATCCCGTTGATTTTGCTGGTCTCGGCCTGCTCAGCTCGCGCGAGCACGCAGAACATGAGTTCGGCGGCTGGCGCTGGGGTGGCCGCTGGGCCGGACTACGATGCGGCACTAGTGAGCGTGCCGTTTTTGGTCGATGACGAGTTCATCCCCAGCGGCTGCATGGGTGACTGCGTAACGAGCGTCACGATCGACAGCAACTGCCCGAGCCGCGGTGAGGCCGACGCCCAAGGGGAGTGCCACCACTTCGTGTATTCGGCGGACACCGCGCCGGGCGCGCTCGGCTGGGCCGGCGTGCTCTGGCAAACGGTCGAGCAGAATTGGGGCTCGCAACCGGGGCGAGCCGTTGAAGCGGGCGCAACCTCCATGACCTTCGACGCGATGGCGACGTCGGACGACGTGACGCTGACCATTCTAGTCGGTGGCATGAACGCGGACGACGGCGGCAAGGCGTGCTCGGTGGACACGGACTGCGCGAGCGACAAGTGTCAAGGCAATGCCTGCACGCCGCCGTTGCACGACACGCTGAACTTGTCGCGCATGACGCCGCTCACTGCAAGCTGGCAACCTTACTCGATCTCATTCGACGGCCAGAGCTACGGCTCCGAGGTGCTGAGCGGCTTCGGTTGGACCGCGGTGACGCCAGCGGCGGCCGGCACGCTCGAATTTTACATCGATAATCTCAGGTGGGAATGACTGCGCGTGCCGTCCGCGAGCCTGGGTCGCGCGTGGCGAGTCTGGCGGCGTGCGCGGCGTGCCTCATCGGCTCGGGCTGTCGCCCGGCGGATGCAAATCTCGGCGGCACTTGGAATTGTAGCGGAGGCCGCCCGTCCGAATGCTTCTACTTCGATGGTGCGCTGCAAACTCCATCGAGCGACGGTGGCATCCAGTACACGAGCAACGACGCGGTACGCGCGCTGTTCGACGTTCCCGAAGATCCGGATCCAGCGAACGCGCCGCGCATTGCCTACCCGCTGGATGAAACGACCGAGCCCATCAATCTCTACGACCTCGACATTCAGTGGCATCGGCTGCGTCTCGAGCAGCAAATTTTTCGAATCAGCGTGCAGAGCTCGAAGCTGCCCAGAGGTCGGTACGACATCTATACCCAGTGTTTTCCGTCTCACGACGGCTGTCACTACAGCGTTCCAGGCATCCCCGCGGGTGGCTCCCCGCAGGACGACATCTGGCTCGTGAACGTGCTGGCCCCATTGACCGGCTCGGACGCGGACCTCACTGTTGCTGCGAGCGATGGCAAAGGCGGGCCAATTTCGGTGTCGGCACCGGTGCATCTGCACTTCAGCTCTGGCGCTGTACCAGGCGGTCTCTACTATTGGTCCGCTCACCCACCCAACGCGCCGCCGGGCAGCCCGGACGAAGGCACCACGTATCGGCTCGCGTTGGGCGCGCGCACGGCAGCGCCGTTCATTCGGCCAGGCAAGGAGAATCCGGACCAGTGCGAGGGTTGCCATGCGGTGAGTCGGGACGGAACCGTCATCGCGTTCACTGCGACCGATAACCTCGTCGGACCTGGATCGGGGAGCTTCATCTTCAAGCAAACGACGAACCCCACCGACGCTCTCCCCCCGCCCGGTATGAACGACAGCGCAATGATTGCGCTCAACAACCGTGGCACGTTGGCCATCGTTGGGATGGACAACACGAGCGTCAGCCCGCCGCAGCACGGCGCGCTCTACCTGCGGAACCTGGTTCAGGACGTCGCGCCGGGTCTTGGAGCTCAGATCGATCCGGCGTTGCTCAACAATCAGGGCGGCTATTTTCCGGACTTTTCACCAGATGAGAAGCACATCGTGGTCACGCTTTCGGATCACCCGGACTCGCCGTGGGCGGTCCGAACCGGCTCGATCGCAACGCTCGACTTCGACAAGCCCAGCGGCACATTCTCGAACGCAACGGTGCTGGTGCCAATGACCGACCAGGAGTTTCACTTTTATCCGAGCTGGTCTCCGGACAACAACTGGATCGTGTTCGTGTCGGCGCCGGTCGGCTCGGACCCGGCGAACTGTCGTCTTTCCGGAGCGACGCCGCCAACTTACGATTTGACGGGCGCGGTCTGCGTCGAGAATTCATTGCCCGCGTGTGTCTGCCCTCCGGACAGCTACGACCAGCCCAACTCCCGATTGCGCTTGGCGCATTTCCCCGATGGCCGCGTGTACGATCTCGATCGAGCGACGCAGGGGGCGGGTCTCACTTCGACCCTGCCCAAGTTCGCGACGCAGCTCATGAACACGCCCAATCCGAACGAGTTCTTCATCACGTTCAACAGCAAAATGCCCTACGGCGTCGAGGTCCCTGACAATAGTCCCGCTCAGCTCTGGCTGTCTGTGCTGGACATCGATCATTTGCCGGACGACCCGTCGAGCGCGCCGGTTTGGCTGCCGTTTCAGAGCTTCGGGCAGAAGAACCATTTGGCGTATTGGACCGAGACCGTGCCCTGTCGGACTGATGTCGACCCGACAGAGGAGTGTGGCCCCGACGAAACCTGCATCGCGCACGCTTGCACGCCGATCATCAACGTCAAGTGACGTCGCTCAATTCGGAATCAGCTTCGACACTTTGACGTAGTCGACCAGCATTTGTGCCGGGAACTGCGTCGAGGAGTCCGGATTGCCGTCGTACAAACCGCCCACCGCGAGATTGAGGATCACGTAGAACGGGTGATCGAAGATCCAAGTCTTGCCGATGCTCGCCATGCCCGTCTTGGTTCGCACGTGGTAGATGTTGTCGTCCACGAACCAGCGCATGCCATCCGCGGTCCATTCCAGGGCGAAGATGTGATAGTCGTCCGCGAACGTGCCGGAGTCGAGCGTGAAACGTTCGGTGAGCGCCGCGGTGCCCGAGTAGCCCGGCGCGTGCATGCTGCCGTTCACCGCGTTCGGGGTACTGCCCGCCATCTCGAAGATGTCGATCTCGCCGCACGCGGGCCAACCCACGGTGCCGATGTTGTCACCGAGCAGCCAAAACGCCGGCCACAGGCCCTTGCCAGCAGGCAATTTGATGCGCGCTTCGATGCGCCCGTACGTCGTCTCGACCTTGCCTTGCGTGTCGATGCGTCCGGACGTGTAGGGCTGACCGCTGATCAGGCCCGTGGCGTATTCGTAGTGCTCGCTCAGCGCCTGAATCACCAGGTTGCCGTTGCCGTCGAGCGCGACGTTGCTCGGACGGTTGGTGTAGTACTCTTCTTCTTGGTTGTCGGGCTTGCCGTTGATTTCCTCGTTCCAGCTCCCTGCGTCTGGCAAGCTGCCGGCTGGTCCGTTGAAGTCATCGATGAAGACCTGCTGCCAGGTGCCTTGCGGGCCCGCCCAGTCATCGCCCACCGATTCGGGGGGCGGTTGACTGCACGCCACGAGACCGAGGCTGAGCAGCGACGCAGCGGCTAAAGCGAAAGCTTGAAGAGAGCGATTCATGGCTCGCTCGAAAGATGTCTGGTCGAGGGCGTTCGGATCTCGCTATTTCGGTGCAAGCACGCCGGTCTCGCGCACCGGCAACGTCAAGCTCGCACCGTCGGAGAAGGTAACCAGAAGCGGCTTGTCCGTGGGGTTGAAGGCGATGTGCGTGCGCTTTCCAGCCTTGTCGAACACGGCGTAGGTTGGCGTGTCTGCCGTGATCTTGGTGTCCAATTGGCCGAGCGCGGCGAGATTCGAGATCCAATGGTAGGTCATGGCTGTCGAGTTGCCGAACTCGGGTTTGAAGTAGCGGTCCTTCTCGTACAGCGCCAGCGCGCGGTCCGGTTCGGCGAGCGCCAGCCACATCCACATCACGTCGCGCCAGGTGAGGGGCTCGCCGCGGTTCTTCTTCACGATCTCGGCGTAGGCGCGCTTGATGTATTCCGGGTGCCTGCCCATGTACAGGGCACCGCCGCTTGCCGGCGTGAAGTTGATGCCATGGATGAAGATCGGCTCCGGTGACCACCAGGTGTTGTAGCGACCACCCGCGCCCCAGACCATCGCCACCGCGCTGTGGTCGAAGCCCTTGGGAAATACCTTCTGGTCTACGTCCCACCAGTACTGCTCGACCGCCGCCGCTTGCTGGGTATAGAGGAAGATCCCAAGATCGCGGATCGCATCGTTGTGTGTGAGCGCGCCCCAAAGCACGGCGCCGGCTGAAAAGTTGACGTCCTCTGAAGAGGACTCTTCGTTGTTGCCTTCGTCGAACTGCGCGGGGCCGTTCGCCCAAGAATGACCTGCGTACGCGTCCATATAGCGCAGAAACGGAAAGCGTTGGTCTTCGCGCTGCCAGTTGGCGGCGTCCTTGATCAAGAGCTCGACATTGGGCGCCCAACGCTTCGCCCATTTGGGATCATACTTGGCGACGATCGCGGCCGCGAACGTGTAGTACCCGTAGTGGAAGTGATGATCATTCAACTGCAAGCTCGAGAAGAACCCCGACGGCAAGCCGATCAGCGTGTGCCAGTTTTTGTCGTAGTAAAATGCGCTCGGCTCGCGCCCGTCGAACCAATCTTCCAGCTCATTTTCGAGCGCTTGGAGCAGGTGCTCTTTGGCGCTCGTGTACCCGATTTGATCGGCGATTTGCAGGGTATTTGCCACCTTGAGCAGTGATTTGCCGACCCAGTACGAGTCCTTCTCCGGCTTGTCACCGAGGCCCGGCGGGAACAAGTCGTCTTGGTAGTAGACCTGCTTCACGAAGAATTCGAGGTCACCTTTGTCGTTGTCGGCGACGTTCGGCAGCATCGGGAGCACACCGTTGAAGCGCATCTCGGTCTCGAAGGCCGAGCCCTTCATCAGCTTCATCTCGCCGCGCGGTGAGACGTAGGATTTATCGAGCAGTGGGGTTTTCGTGTTCAGCCACTGGTGACGGTAGAGCGCGAGCAACGGCTCGTTGACATGCTCATGTCCCGGGTCCTTCAGCTCGGTGCTGACTTGGAAGGTCGAACGCATCACGGCGTTCTTGCTGTCGTAGTTCCAACTCACCTTGGTGTCGGTCACGAACGCGTACGCATGGGTCCGAAATAGCTCTACCGTTGCCGGGTCTTGGTCCGGCAGCACAGCCAGCGAAAAGTAGTCTTTCCCGGCTAAATCCGAGGTGAAACGGTCGCCGGACGCTTTCCACTCCGAACCGCTCGGCCCGAACGCGGCGTAGTTGCGGTCCTCGACACTGAAGCCGAGCCAATCTCCACCTTGATGCCAGACCTTCACGTTCAAGGGCTCGTGCTTGTACGTCTCGTGCTGCGGCGCGACCACCGCGGCGGCGCTGCCCGTCCGCGTCAGGTACACGAAGGGCAAGCCATGGCCAATCGTCGCGCGTAATTCGTTGCCCGCGCTCTTCCATGAAGCCGTGACCGCCCAATCCGAATAGCTAGCGACGCGCGTGGACGGCGCGTCGAGCCCTACCAGACCGACCAGCACGTCCTTCGTGTGCCAATACATGTACTGGTATTGGCTGACCTCGGGCTTGGTTGGATAGCCGAGCCCGAGCCCCGCCGCCTCCGCGCGGAAGGTCAGTGGGTGGGCGTACATCAGCTCGGAGTACGGATTGTTACCCTTGCTGTCGTTCTGCCAGATCAAGGACGACCACCAATCATTGCTGGTCGGGGGTCCTTTGAAATCCTCGGTTACCTTGGGCAAAACCGGCTCTTTCTTGTTGTTGCCCGGCAAATCCAAGCCCTTTGGCGGCTCCGTCAGGTAGTAGCCCTGGCCGACTTTCTGCGCGATCGTCGCTGGCGGCGGTGCAGGCGGGGTGCGCGGGTCGAGGTGGCCTGGGGCGCAAGACGCCGCGCCCAGCAAGCCCGCTGCGCCGAACAGAACTAGCCGAGTCAATCGTGAGCTCATCACAGTTCTCTCCAGCCGAGGCGCGCGGTCAAGAACACGTTGTGCGTGTTCTTGTTGATGCGATAAAAATATTCGTAGTCATAGCCAATCGTCGTGAGAAACGTCGCGCCCCACAAGCCGGTGCCGAAGACCTGCCACCAGAGCTGCGTGCCGATGCGGAAGTTCTCGAACTTCTTGTAGTCGGAGAGCACATTGTCGATGCTCGCTGGAAACACCCAGTTGAGTGACTGGTTGGCGAATGGCCCCGTGGAATTCGGGACGCCGGGTGTCTCGTCGGGATTGATCAAGCGACGCGTGAGCGTCACGCTCGAACGCAGGATTTTCGACGATAGATCATTGCTCGGAATCTCAAGGCCGCTCGTCGGGTCGACCACGGTGCCGGTCGCACGGTTGAAAATCTCAGTGAAAACGAGATCATATGGCCCGGGCCCCTCTAG
>DATHOI010000200.1:0-6884 GCA_035485095.1 Polyangiaceae bacterium
AGGATGGTTCGAGACTCGAGGGCCAAAGGAGCGGCACCCCGGACGCTTGAGAGTGAACACAATGGCGACCACGAACTCGGGGCGTCTCGTCGAATTCGCGTCGAGCCTCGGAGAGTGCGTGGCGATGGATCTTGCAATCGCGCTCTTCAAGATTCCACTCGCAAGGTGGCAACGAATACCAGAGACGGGCGGTGAAGGCATGGACTTCAAGGCGGGTGCCGCCATAGCAATTGAGGCGAAAGCCCGATGCTCTGGGGGCGCGCCCAAAGGAAAAATCACGGAACAGAAATCGCGCCAGAAGGCCCGCGAGAAATACGCCTTCGTTGTCTGTTACGAGCGCAAGGATAAGAAGTCCCTGCGACGCAAAGGTAGTTACGTGCGCGTCCTCGATCCGCCTGGCGACACAGTCCTCGAAGAGGATCCGTTGAGAGAAGTTCTGACTCACTACTATCAGATCTCGGAGTCGATCGGTATCTGGCGGCTGATGGATCTCCTAGGGCACGAGTTGCGCCTGCCAGCGAGCGGCCATTCTGACTTGGACGCGGCACGCGTGGGGGGCGCCCGCTTGCTTGCCACAGTGGTCGACGACGCGGGCCTAAACCTGCGCCGTAATGCGCGAGTTTTCGCCAGCAACGTCGTAAGTGTGAGAGGCATGTACTATGTAGGGAGGCTCTTCGATTCAGCTGAGCTCCGGGCCTGGGGTCACCTTAGAGACACGCCTCGTCCGTTCTTCTTCATGGGGATTTCCGTCGAAGTCCTGACGATGCTGACGCAGTATCTGCTTGCCAACGGGCAAGAGCGTGAGCAACGAGGCCAGCAACTGCTGGAGTTGGTGATCGGGCCCTCGCGCGGAGCTCGCTTTCGGTATCGATTCACCAAGCAAGGCTATCTCGGCCCGGTGGATTACTATGGTCTGGAGGATGGACTTCTGCGAGTCGACATGTACAACCTCCATCAACTCACCGACGAAGACCTCGACACGATCTAGCCCCGGCGAAACTGGACCTGTCGCGCCGGCGGCACTGCGCGAGCGGCCCACTGCTACAAAAGACGAGTGCCCATTCTGTGAATGCGAACACACTCACTTGGGGGCTGAGACATTGAGCACGCTTTTGCTGCCCACGGCGAGGCGCCTGAAATTACACGGCGGGCAAGCAGCCCGCGCTGTTCCCGTTATGTTCCCAAACCCCGCCACACTCCCTCGCAACCCATGGTATTCACTGCTACTCAATGGACCGCCGGGATGAACCCGCCAAGCAGGCGAACGACGCGAAACTCCAAGGTTTTCTTGGGGTTTCTCGGCGAATTCAATTCCCGGCGCCTCCACTGTAACTCACTGAATTCAATCGATTTATTGAGTCCGGCGTCGGGGTTTGCACCCGGCGCCGCAAGTGGATTTAGCCGCATCTGGTCTGCGCATCAGGTCGCTGATCAGCGCTATGCTTCTCATGATGGGCGCTCTCGACGAGATCCTAGCGACAATTCGCCGCCTGCCGCTCCGTGATCGGCTCCGACTCATTGAGCAAGCGACGCTCGAAGTTGCCGAGGACACGCCCAAGCCGGGCGCGGTTTCCGAACGCACACGCACCTTAAGCGTTGATGAGTTCCTCGCAGCTCGACTCACACCGCCGCCCGGCGTCGGACCCGTGAGCCTGCAGGACATGGATCGCGCGATCGCCGACGGGGCGAGCGGTCGTGGAAGCGTTTGATACGAACGTCATCGTCCGACTCCTCGTACGCGACGACGACGAGCGGTACCGACGCGCTGAGCTGATCTTTCGCCGAGCAACTGCTGGCCCGGGAGTCTGGCTCGCGAGCGTTGTGCTCGTCGAGGTCGTCTGGGTACTCTGCGTTGCCTACAAGTTCGATCGCGCAGCCTCGGCGGCGTCACTCCGTCGGCTCATCGACACCGACGGTGTACGGGTGGAAGACGGAGCAACAACACGCTTGGCCCTCGCCGCATTCGAAGCAGGCGCCGAAGATTTCGCGGACCATTTCATTTTGGAATCGGCTCGACGAGACGGCGCGCTCCCTCTTCACACTTTCGATGAACGTTTGAGTCGCATCGACGGCGCCAAGCTCGTGTGAGCGCCGCGCCGCCGTCGAGGCTCTGCCGCAAGCTGAAACACCAGGCCGCACCGCCTCCCCACCCTCGCCATGCAAAGCGTATCCCGACCGCTACTGTTTGGAGCCTCAGTGCTTGCGACTTGGCTCCTTGGCATTCCACAGGCTCTGGCCCTCCACGGGGCGTTACCCGGCCTCGACGAAATGGAAGCGCAGGAGCCCCAAACCTTGGAGCTCGCTGCGGCCGCCCTGAAGCGGGACCCGGGTGAGGCAAAGGTTCACGCGGCCGCTTGTCACGACGGAGATCAGGATGCTTGCCTAGCGCTCGGCACGGACTACGAGCTCGGCAATGGCGTCGAGCGAAGCGCTTCGCGAGCGCTCGAGCTCTATCGAAACGCTTGCGCGCAGGCGATACAGCTCGCCTGCGTGCTCGAAGGGTCGCTCACCCTGCGCGATCCTGCGGTCAAGGACGGCCGCGGTCGGCGACAGCTCGAAGCGGCCTGCATTGCAGGCGAGAACCTTGGTTGCTATGCTCTCGGGTTAGCTGCTTGGAAGGGCCAGGGTGAGCCAAAGAGCGCGCCGCGCGCGGCTCTGATTTGGCAGCGAGCTTGTGCAGCTGGCGAGCTGGTGGCTTGCAGCGCTTTCGCATACCTTTTGGACACTGGCACGGGCGTCAAACGCGATTCAGCGGAGGCGGCCAAACTGCTGGAGCGTGCCTGCAGTGGCGGTCGAGGCAATGCCTGCGACCACCTGGGCATCCTGTTTTGGAGGGGGCGAGGCGTAGCAATGAACCACACGCGCGCGGAGGCCCTTTTCAGCGAGGCTTGCAAGCGGGGCAGCGCGCGGGGCTGCACGACGATCGGGATCCTTCGGGTTGAGCAGGGGCAGACGAAGGACGCTCGGGCCTTCTTCGAGCTCGCTTGCTCGGCCGACGACGCAACGGGCTGCGCGTGCCTCGGTTTCTGGCACAAGCAGTTTGGCTCTGCGGCAGACGCCGTCCAGCCGCTAACGAATGCTTGCGCAAAAGGCCAAGGGCACGCATGCAGCGAGCTCGGCCTCTTGTATGCGCTCGGCCGGGCCACGAGCCCTGACAAGGTGTCTGCTGCGACGCTTTTTGAGCGAGCCTGCACGCTCGACGATGCTCTCGGCTGCACCAATTCGTCCATTGAGCATCAGCGCGGGAAGGACTATTCAGCCGCCGCTGCGCCAGCGCGCAAGGCGTGCCAGCTCGAACCCAATGAGCAATGCGGTGAGCTCGCTCGCCTGGCGTTTCAGGGTAAGGGAATGGCGCGCGATCCGGCACTTTCCGTCAAACTTTGGCGAACAGCGTGTGAGCGCGATGAACCCGAAGGCTGTATGGGGCTTGCCTTGGCGTACGAGCAGGGCGTGGGCGCCAAGCTCGACCTAGCGCACGCCGCTGAGCTCTACCGTAAGGCATGCGACAAGAACGACGCGAATGCCTGCGGTTTGCTGGCCGAGTTCCTTCATGACGGCAAGGGTGTGCCTCGCGACCTCGCTGCCTCTGTTGCCCTGTTCGAGCGTAGCTGTCAGGGCGACGAGGCAACGGCCTGTGTCCATGCAGCGTTGGCATACCTAAAGGGCGAGGGTGTCCCCGGCGACGCCGCGAAAGCAGTCGAGCTATTTTCGCGAGCTTGCTCGGCGGGGGAAGGCACCGGCTGCAGGAATGCAGGCAACTACTTCCGAGACGACAAAAGGGACTCGAAGAGCGCGTTCCCCTACTTCGAGAAAGGCTGCAAACTGCAGGACACTTACTCCTGCGTTATGGTTGCCGAAGCGTACGCGCGGGGCAGCCCGGTCGCCAAGGATGCTGCGCGCGCCATCGCGATGGATGAACGAGCGTGCTCCTCGGGCAACGCTTATGGTTGCATGCACCTCGCGTCTCTCATCAGCGCGAAAGATCGCCCGCAGCCCGACTACGCCCGAGCCCGCGTCCTCAGCGAAATGGCCTGCCGCGCGAAGCTCGCCCAGGGCTGTCACCTCCTCGCCTATCTCATCCACAATGGCTTGGGCGGACCGAAGGATGCATCGAGGGCCAGCGCGTTCATCAAGCAGGCGTGCGACGAGGGGGACAGCGAAGCGTGCGGCATTGCGGCACCTTGACGTCGGGCGGCACGCGCCATCGCGCAGACGTGAAGTCAGCGCGGCTCGATCACCGCCACGCCTTCGTCACACCGGGCGGCACAGGAGCCGCCAGCACAAGTCGTCGCGAGCGCGGTCGACGAGGTCTTTCGGTCGCGCCGCACTGGCTAGCCCGTGGCTCGGCAAACTCGGCGCACTGAGTCTCTTGAGACCAATCAGCGCGTCCTCGCGTCCTACAAGGAAATCGAGCCAGTTCTGAGCGCAGCAGAAGCCAGGGGCCGTGCGCTGGTGTTCGACTGGACGCGCTCCGCTTCGGGCTCCATTTGGACGCCGACCGACATCGACCTGCTGCATCGCGGGATATTCGCGACGGTGTTTGATTGGGCTGGCAGCCCCAGAACAGAAGCGCGCGGACCAGGAGGAGTCGTGCACGTACCGGCGCACGAAATTCGCATCGAGCTGCGGAAACTAGCGGATGACCTCCACGCTTGGGTTGAAGCAACCTGGAGCTCGGGCGAGCTCGACCTGGGCACGATCGCCGCACACATTGCGGACGCGCATCATCGGTTCCAGTGGATCCATCCGTTTCGCGACACGAACGGGCGAACGGGGCGTGTCATCGATCACGGACTTCTCTGGGCGACGTTCAGCCTCGCCGGAGAAACGCCGAACGAATCACCAATCATCGAGTACTTCCCCGATCCCGTTTTCGAAGACGAATATTTCGGGGGCCTTCTGGAAGCGGACCTTGGTAGGCCCGATCGGCTGCACCGTTATTATGAAGAACGAATCGAAGCAGCGGTCACTGCTTAAAGCACCCTTGCGACAGACGGCGGCGCGCACGCGAACCGTTCCCGTTATGCCCCCAAACCCCGCCGCACTCCCCCACAACCACTTGTATTCATTGGCACTCAATGGACCGCCGGAATGAACCCGCCAAGCAGGCAAACGACGCGAAACTCCAAGGGTTTCCTGGGATTTCTCGGCGAATTCAATTCCCGGCGCCTCCACTAAGTTACCATTATTGCTCGGGTTTACCGGATCTTGGACCGGGAATGGATTCGGTAAACCCTGGATAGTCGCTAATTTCTCTGGGAGCCGGTGCTCGTGCGGATCCCGGAGCCGAAGGCTCCGCAAATCGATCGGCAGAACGCTGGGACACGCTGTCTGAGCGTCGCGCTATCATCTCTGACATGCGAACCGAGCAAGCCTTCGAGCGACGTCCCGATCTGTGCGGTGGGCAGCCGGTGCTTCGAGGAACGAGGGTCCCGCTTCGCACTGTGCTTGCGAGCCTAGCGGAGGGCGCGACCATCGACGAGATCGTCGCAGACTTTCCGACGGTGTCGCTCGAACAGGTTCGTGCGGTGATCGCGTTCGCGGCGGCGTCGGCGGGAGAGGATCTGCCCGTGCCGGGCGTCCCCGCGCTGTAATGAAGATCAAGCTCGACGAGAACATGCCGAGCTCGCTCGTGGCGGCTCTCTCCGCGTTGGGGCATGACGTGGATACGGCGCCCGCCGAGGGCCTCGCGGGCCATTCGGACCCTGACGTGTGGCGCGCAACGCAGACAGCAGAGCGCTTCCTCATCACGCAAGATTTGGATTTTTCGGACTTGCGCGCGTTCGCCCCAGGAACGCATCACGGCATCCTACTCGTCCGTCTCCAACAACCTGGCCGAGTTGCTCTTCGAGCTCGCATTCTGCAGTTGTTCGAAAATGAGCAGGTCGAGAGCTGGTCGCGCTGCTTCGTCGTGGCGAGCAGCTCGAAGATCCGCGTCCGCGTGCCTTAGCGGAATCGACGCCAGCAGGCCGAAAGCGAGTCAAACCTCGGCGAAGTCCTCGCCACGGTCAGTCGCGGACTCGTGGTCGAAGCCGCGAAGGACGTCGTCATCGTACTCTTCCTTCGGTTCCCCATAGCCGAGCGGCGCCTCGCCACGCGCATAGCCTATAGCGCGATAGGCATTCAGACTCTCGTCGAGGAACACGGCGTTCCCTTCTTGGCGCGGGCCGTGTTGGAGCGGCAGGGCGATGAGGTTTCCGAATCCGCCACGTGGCATGGTGTTCTGGCTCGGAAAGAGTCGGTCATAAGAGTCCATGCTGAGCTCGTGACGCGACGCCATGGTCTCAGTGATGAGGTGGCAGCCCATCTTGCGCGCCGTCGCCGACGCAACGGGCTGCGAAAGAAGAACCAGACGTGTGCGCCGTTTCCCGATCGCGATCGCTCGACCAAGACGGGCAGTCCGAGCCGGCGCGCCGTCTCGGCAAACGAGCGAACGTCCTCCCTCCAGCTGCTCTTGTCGAAGTCGGCGGCTAGGAACCGGCAAGTCTCGTCGGAGAGCATCGGATAGACCCTCATCACGTGCTTTCCCTGCAGGTGTCGGAGGACCGCGTCGTTGTCGACAGGACGGAACGCTTGGTTCGCGCAGTCGCCACACTTCACCTTCGGCAATTCGCAGACGCCGGCCACGAGCTTGTTGGAACACGTCGGCGCGCAGCCGACTTTGCCGGTTTTCTTGCTAACGAAACGAGTCGGATAGAGCTCCCCACGCCCGCAAACGAGCTGCCGGAAGAACGTCACCTTCTCCAGCGATGACTGCGGTGCCGCTATGCTCGAAGCCCGCTTTGGTGTTGCTGCACCGGATCCTCGTCGAGGGCGGCGAGTCCGGTGCGCAGCGCCACAAGGCGCGCTTTAGCTTCCTCGCGCTCCAATTCCAGACGTTGAAG
>DATHOI010000201.1:0-4063 GCA_035485095.1 Polyangiaceae bacterium
GCCGCGTTCGGCGCCGTAAGCCGCGGCGCGCTCCAGAAACAGCGTGCGCTCGCGTTCATTCTTGGTCAGCGCGGCAGCGCGTGTCACCTCGGCCTCGGCTTCAGTGAAACGGCCGAGCTTGGCCAGGAAATCGGCGCGAACGCTGGGCAAGAACGGATACTCGCGGAGTGCTGGATCTGCGGTCAGTGGGTCGGTGAGCGCGAGGCCCGTTGCAGCGCCGAAGGCCATGCCGGCTGCCACAGCGCGGTTCAGCTCGACGATCGGCGACGGCGCGACGTGCGCCAAGACATCGTACAGCGCCGTGATGCGCGGCCAGTCGGTATCGGAAGCAACACGCGCGCGCGCATGACACGCGGCGATTGCGGCTTGCAGGAAGTACGGCCCGGGTCGCGCTCCAGCCAAGCGCTCGGCGTGTGCCAACGCATCGAAACCGCGATGCAAGAGCAAGGCGTCCCAGTGCGTTCGATCTTGCTCGAGGAGCAGCACGGCCTCACCACTCGGGCCTACGCGCGCCCGCGCCCGCGAGGCCTGAATCTCCATCAGCGAGACCAAGCCGTGCACTTCCGACGCGCCCGGCGCCAGCCCGGCGAGGATACGCCCGAGGCGGAGCGCGTCCTCGCACAGCGCGGGCCGCATCCAGTCGTCGCCTCGCGTCGCCAGATAGCCTTCGTTGAAAATCAGGTAGATGACCTCGAGCACTGAATCGAGCCGCGCCTCGAGGTCGTCCGGACGCGGCAGCTCGAAGGGGATATTCTGCTCGAATAGCGTGCGCTTAGCGCGCGTGACCCGCTGCGCAATCGTGGGCTCGGGCACCAGAAACGCGCGCGCGATCTCGTCCGTCGTTAGGCCGCCCAACAAGCGCAACGTGAGCGCGACACGCGCCTCCGCCGACAAGACTGGGTGACACGCGACGAACACCAAACGCAGCAAATCGTCGCCCACGATGTCGTCCGTGGTTTCGTCGAAATCCGCCGGCACCGTAGCTCGCGCTTCCTGCTCGAGCTGTTCCTGCTTGCGTTCGGCGCGTCGTGAATTGCGCAAGGCGTCGAGCGCGCGGTGCTTGGCAGCGGTCATCAGCCAAGCAGCAGGGTTGTCGGGCACTCCGGACCGCTGCCAACTCGCCAACGCCTCGACGAACACGTCTTGTGCGATCTCCTCAGCGAGCTCCAGATTTCGAACGCGACGCACCAGCATCGCGGTTAGCTTTGCCGATTCGATCCGCCAGATAGCAGACACCGCGCCGTGCGGATCGGGGGCCGACATCGCCCCCAATCAGAGCACCCTCCGGCGCGCTCGTCAGGTCGGAATTTCTTCGACCGCGCGCAGCTCAGCGTAACTCCACGAGCCCAAGTGCGCCGCGGGGCAACGCGCCGCCCACTCGTGTGCTTCTTCCTCGGTTTTCACCTGAATCACGAAGTAACCGCCGATGATCTCCTTGGACTCGCTGAACGGCCCATCGGTCACCTTGCGTTTTCCACCGTCCGCGCTGATGCGCGACGCCTTGCTCGTGGGCTGCAACGCCTCACCGCCCAGCAGCACGCCCGCCTTGCCCAGATCCGAGTGGTACTTTTGATAGGCGGCAAAAAGCGCCGAGTGCTCCTCCGCGTTCATGTTTTTGCCGCCCTTTTCGTCGTGCCCGATCAAAATTACGTAGCGCATGTCGTCGTCTCCTTTGCGGGGCCATCTTGCAGCCCATCTCTACGGCTCCCAACCCCCACCCGAATCGACACGCCGCGGCGCTTTTATTTCGCGGGCTGCCGGAGCTCCTGCAAACCTTCTGTCGCCCGCGGTGTCCGCAACATCCGTCAATCGCGGCACGCTGCCGGCACACGCGCGTAGGGTGTCACCGGTGGGGCACGCTCTCGGACGGAGCGATGGGCACCGGTCGTCGGAAGGATTCGACAAATCTTGCGGCGGCGCGGGCACTCCCGTCGACACGCAGGAGGCCCCTTTCTTGCGCATCCGCCAGGCTGAGGTCGCCAAACACGACGCGGCGAAGGGTCGCGGAATCGGTCTCGAGCGTGGCGTCTGGCTTCGTCGCGGCGCCGGAGGCGATATCTATCGCGCCGTCCTCCATGCGCACCCAGTAGCGAGCATCACCAAGCTTTAGCTCGATCGCCAAAGGCGCCGCGTTCGCACGCCTCGGTTCGTACGTCGTTTGCAGCGCGACGAGCAGAGCGCTGCTGCTCAGATCTCCACGCGGGGTCGGGGTGGCGCGGCTGCCCCAGCGACCGAGGGCGGTGAGCACCGGCCCGAGCTGCCGGCCCCACGCTGTGAGCTCGTAGACCCAGACTCGCGCTGGCGGGTCGAGCTGTCGACGCTGGACGACGCCGTCCTCGACCAGCTCGTCGAGGCGCTGCGAGAGCACGTTGGGACTCGCGGTCGGCAACCCCTCGCGTAGATCGGTGAACCGCTTGGGGCCGAACAGCAGCTCTCGCGCCACGAGCAGGGCCCAGCGCTCACCGACCCGGTCGAGAGCCCGCGCGATACCGCAGGGCTCGTCGTAACGCCTCGCTTTTGTCATGCCCCAATATTATGTAGTTGCTAATCAGCACTTACTAGTCCTAAATTAGGACTTCTCGCTAGCAACCCACGCTCTGAAGGAGACCCGACATGCAAAACGACACCACTCCCGCCACCTCACCCTCATCCCCGACGCCGGTCGCCTTGACCGACGGCATTCTCCTCGGCGAGTCCGCCCGTTGGCACGACGGCGCATTCTGGTTCTCGGACTGGGTCGGCGAGAAGCTCTACCGCCTTGACGACGCTGGCAGAAAAGAGGTCGTCGTCGAGGTGCATTCGCTGCCCTTCTGCTTCGATTGGCTGCCTGGCGGGCGCATGCTGATCGTCAACGCCCGCGAACAGACCGTCATGCGTCTGCAACCCGACGGCTCGCTAGTCAAACACGCCGATCTCTCGTCACTCTCGCCTCACGGCTTCAACGAGATCGCCATCGACGGCCGCGGCAACGTCTACCTGAACAATATCGACTTCGCGTTCCCGGGCGGGCAGTTCAAGCCCGGCTTCATCGCTCGGCTCACCCCCGACGGCCAGCTCGAGAAGGTCGCCGAAGGCCTGGCGTTCCCCAACGGCATGGCCATCACGACGGACGACAAGACCCTGATTTGTGCCGAGTCGTTCAGCAAGAAGCTCACCGCTTACGACATCGGCGGCGACGGAAGGTTGTCCAACGCACGGCTGTGGGCCCAGTTCGAAGAAGGTGGGCCGGACGGGATCTCACTCGATGCCGAGGGCGCAATCTGGAGCGCGTGCGGCCCGAGCTGTGTTCGGATCCGGGAAGGCGGCGAGATCTTGCAGCGCATCGCGCTCGACCGATTCTGCTTCTCGTGTGCGCTCGGGGGCGCCGATGGAAAGACCTTGTACATGTGCGCGGCGGACTGGACGGGTTCCATTCCGACCCAAGCATCGAAGCCCACCGGAAAGGTCTTCACGGCTCGCGTCGAGGTACCGGCGGCTCGCCGCCGGTAGTTCCGGTGCGCGTGGCCCCACAAGAGCGGGCGGAGCAGGTTGAGGCTGAACTCTGCGACGTTGCGTCGGATGAGCTCCTTGCTACTCGCCATCGTGCGGGCCAGAGGCCGTGGCGGATTCGTGCCGCAATAGGCATATTCGTATTCTGAGCCTTGGTCACGCAGCGTGACGCTTTTGCTCGTGCAGAAGCTCGTCATCTCCGCTGGACTCGAAGGGCCTCCTTGGGCAAAGTTTGCAACTCACTGATGGTTACCGAACGACCCGGCGCGCCCAAGCGTGCCAGCAAACGGCTGAGCGACATCCACGTTCTAGTAGTGGACGATGACGAAGATACGCGCGAGCTGATCGCGATTGTCCTCGAGGATGCCGGAGCAACGGTTAAACGGGCCGAGTCCGTTCCGAACGCGATTCAAGCGTTCACTTGCCATGACTTCCGGGTTCTCGTTTCGGATATCGGGATGCCCGTCGAGGATGGTTATGACCTGATTCGTCGGCTCCGCGCAGATGGCGCTTCAGCGCGGTCGCGCGGCGTCCCTGCGGTCGCCGTGACCGCCTTCTCTGCGCCCGAGGATCG
>DATHOI010000202.1:0-5281 GCA_035485095.1 Polyangiaceae bacterium
GTTCTTCGACACGACCACGGGCCTCGGCTCCGCGGTTCAAGAGACGGTTTGCCGAGGTAGCTTCTGCGCTTCGCAGTGCGGCCTCTGATCGTCAGTGTCTTGATCGTCATTGAGTGAGCATCTAGAAGTCACTCACCGAGCAGGGTATTGGATTCAATTCCGATACCCTGTTTGCTTTTGTGTGTGGTAAGCACTCACAGGGCTGGTGAGCTCTGCGCCGTACTCCGCGCAATATCGAGTTTTAGGGAGAAGAAACGATGCGCTTGAACAACGTTCTTGGTCAGATGCTGCTCGTCGGCTTGGCCGCTGCAGCGGTGTTTAGCTGCGGCAGCGGAGACGACAGCAGCAGCGGCGGCGCTGGTACTAGCGGCGTCGGCGGTAGCGGCACGCCCCATGGCGGGAGTGCGGGCGCTAGCGCAGGCCAGGGCGGAAGTGCAGGCACCGCGGTCGCTGGTTCTGGAGGAGCGACCAACGGCGGCAGAGGCGGCAGTGGTGGCATGACGACCGGCGGATCGTCGGCGACGAACGCCGGCGCGCCGGGCGAGAGCGCTGGAGCCGCGGGAGAAAGTCCGGTCGCGAGCGTTGCCTGCGACCAGTGTGTAGCCGCTCTGGCGACGAACCCAGACTATCCCGCTTGCGCTTACGGCTGTGCCAAAGGCGACAGCGAGCTGAGCTCCGACGCGGACGTCACTACCTGCGAAGGCATTTTGGACTGCGTGCGACAAACCCAGTGCGCCTCGGCGGGCGCGGCAGACGGCACGGCTTGCTTCTGCGGCAACGTGTCCAGCGCGACGTGCTTCTCGGGGCTAACGGCCGATCCCAATAATCCGCCGATGGGCGAGTGCGCGAGCAAGATCGGTCAAGCGCTGCCGGTCGGTTCACCGCCCGTGGCTTATGGCCTCGCCTATTTCGATACGACGAGCCCCATTGGTGCGGCGATCAGTCGCGCCGAGTGCGAGCTAAATTTCTGCGCGAAGGAATGCGGTCTGGCGACGGGTGCCGCAGGCGCTTCAGGTCAGTGACGCGGAAGGTGCTGAATGTCTAAGCAAGCTCCTCAATTGTTTGCGCTTCTTCTCGTGCTGCTGCCGGCCGTTGCGCGCGCTCAAGATCAAGGTGAGCCGGAGCGTTGGCCGGTGGATCAGCAGAACCCGGTCGGCAGCATCCCGAGTCAAAAGGACCTCGAGGAGAAGCCCATGCAAGCCGGCTATTTGTTGATGGATCTGGTCGACCTCGCCGACTCTGCGATGAAGTCGAAGAAGTACGACGTCGCGGCGAAGGACTACCAGGCCATCGCCGAGCTGGTTCCGGAGCGCGCGACCGCCTTCAGCAAGCTGTGCGAGGTCTACATCGCGATGGGCGATCGACTGCACGCGCTCGACAGCTGTCGGGCGGCCATGGGCAAGCCGGGCGCGACCGTCGACGACGCAGCGCGCCTCGCGCGGCTCTTGAGCGACCAAGAAGACGCGGTCCCGAACCCAAGCGAAATTGCGGAAGCCAACTCGGTCGTCGACCACCTGAAGCAGCAAAAGGTCGACCCGGTCGCCGTGGCGGAGATTCAGTGTGATGTCGCGTCGCGTCTGCGGGACGAGAAGCGACTGAAAGAGTGCACTTCGGTTTTGCAAGCGAAAGTGCCGAGCGATCCAGCGACGGTGTCGTACCAGTTTGCGCTCGCGTTTCAGCAGCGCAACTACGCCGAGAGCCAGCGGCTGCTCGCGCGCGCAAAGGTTACAGGCATCAAGCCGGAGGGCATCCAAAAAATGGAAACAGCCGTGCACTCCATGCGCTTGGATTGGCTGAGCCGCGTGGGCAAGCTGCTGCTCGTTGGCGGTGCGTTTATCGGTCTGCTCGTTGCTGTTCGGTCGTTGTTTCGACGCTCTGGATCGCAAACTGCTCAGGCCTAGCGCCGTCAACTCAGTCGTGAATAGTTACGATGTCGACTCATCAGCGCCACAGTGGGTCGCTACTACTCGGCTCGGAGTGCGTTCCGGATTTCTGCGGCCGCGCTCCGCTCGAGGGCCGCAGAAATCTTCCAGCGCGTCCAACCTAGCCTCGGTACTGTGTCTGTCTTGACGTACGACAACTCGGAACGGAGTTCCGGGCCGTCGCACTAGCGCGCGCCGCGCTGTGACGCTTACACGCGTCGAACGGAGCTCGAACATGCGAAACAAATCTCGACGAATCAGACGCGGTCTCGCCTTGTGCGCGATTGGAGTCGGCGTTTGCGCGCTGGCGCCGGCATTCCACAGCCGAATTGCCAAGGCGGACGCGGTGCCCGCGTGCAGCACGCTATTTCCGCAGCACGTCGTCTACATCTCTGGGTCCAGCGCAATTGGCCCCGTGATTTCATATCTCGCATATGCGCTCGCGCAGGCCGGCGACCCGCTCACCATCGTGGCTGACAACCCGCTGCCCAGCAGTCCGGGCTCGTGTGGTGGGCTGAATGCCGCTCTTTCGACGAACCTGACGGGCGTCGGCGAGTACTGGCCGAATGATCCAAACTACAATCCGGATCCCGGTTCGCATCCAGCCGGCGTCTCCGCACTGCAAGCGCAGTGTACCTTTCCGACGAGCCAACTCGCCGACATCGGAGCGTCCGACGTGTACCCCACGAGCTGTCCGCAAATCACCGCGGCGTCTCTCAACGGGTTCGCCGACTTCGATGTTGGCTTTGCGCAGGCCATGGAATTCATCAAGCCGTCGCTGGATACACAGAGCCCCGCGGCAATCAGTCAAGAAGCGGCTTATCTGACGTTTGGCTTCGGTGCCGACAGCACGACCGACTGGAGCGACCCGACCAAGATCTTCGTTAGGGATCAGAGCTCGGGGACGATGCAAATGATATCGCACGCGATCGGTGTCCCTGCAAACAAGGTCGTGCAGACGAACATTGCGGCGACCACGGGCGTCATGGAGCAGGACGTATCCGGTGGAGGAGTCGGCACGATTGGGATCATGGCCGCGACGGACGCCGAAAAATACAACGGCGTTTTGACACCTTTGGCGTTTCAGGCCACCGGACAATCGTGCGCTTACTGGCCGAACTCTAGCGCTGGCGCGCATGACAAAGCGCGCGTTCGCGACGGACACTACCCAATCTGGGGCAGGTTTCACGTCGTTGCGCCGGTCGGTACTGACGGCACGCCAACGAACCCCGATGTGGCCAGGTTGATCAACCTGCTCACCGGAAAAGAGCAGGTTGCTGGCGTCAACGTGCTCGACCTCTTGATCGCCAACAACACCATTCCCGAGTGTGCAATGCACGTGACCCGCAGTTCGGAGATAGGGCCGCTCAGCGCCTTCACGCCGGACAAATCCTGCGGCTGTTACTTCGACGCCAAAGCGACCGGCACCACGACTTGCACGGCGTGTCAGACCAATGCGGACTGCACCGTGGCAGCGAGCCCGGTGTGCAATCACTGGGGCTTGAACAACGACGGCTATTGCGAGGCACAGTGATGGCAAGCCTGAAAATCCTACGCTCGGGCCATTTTGCCCTCATTCTCGCGCTCGCAGTTGCCGCAGCGGCCTGCGGTGGCGGCAAGCAAACCGCGCCGCCAGGCGCTGCCGGCAGCGGTGCCACGCTCACTGGCACCGCAGGGAGCAGCGCGAGCAGCGGTGGGGCGTCCAGCGGCGGAACGAGCGCTGGCAGCGGTGGCGACACGTCGTCGATAGGTGGAGCCGCGGGCGACACTGCAGGCGGCATGGGCGGGAGCAGCGCAGGCAGCACTGGGACCAGCTCGAACGACTGCGGAGCGGGCTGTACCAGCCCGCTCGGCTGTTGCACGTGCCCTCCGCAAACGAATTTCCAATTTCTGAATGCTTGTGTTGGCGACGGGACCTGCGCCGCGTCTTACGACAATTCGCTGGTGAAGAAATTGGTCGATAACGGCGGCAAAGTACCTCCGCTTCCGTAGCGGTGTTGGCTTGTGCGCGGCTCGCCAGATATCGAAATATCGCGCTGAGCTTGCTTGAAGTGAATTCTGATTCGGAGACCTCGTGAACAGCAATCTCGCGGCGATGGTGGCAGCCAGCGTACTGTTTTGGCTCGGTCTGAGTGCGACGGCGGAGGCCGAGCCGGCAGCACCGCCGTCCGTGCCGGAGCCTTCCGCCCCTGCGTCGTCTGCCCCTGCAGCCGTACCGCCTGCTGCTGAAGCTCCTGCTCCGGCCGCGCCCGTGCTGGCCGCGCAGAATGCCGAGCTGCAAAAGCAAATCAGCATTCAGCGTGCGGACATCGACGAACAAGAAGCTGGGTTGGAGGAGCTCCGACAACAAGTCAAAGAGCTGAAGAAACAGATCCCGTCGAGCGCGCCACCGAAACCGGGCGGGGTGGCGAGCGCGCGGTCGTCTGGGCCAAGCGCTGCCGCGGGGCCTGGAGATGGCTTGCGAGTAACGGGCTACTTTCAGGCGCAGTACGAGACCCATCAAGATTCCGAGGATCAGCTGGCCATCGGCGGCGCGCCGTTGAATCAGGATCGCTTCGTTTTGCGGCGCGCGCGGCTGAAGCTCGAGCGTGACTGGGCCTACGGCGGCGTGATGTTCGAGGTCGACGCGAACACCGTCCATGGGCCGGCGTTCGTGGCGCAGCACGCGGAAATTTCGCTCGCTTACCGGGACGAGCACCATCACCCGTTCATTCAACTGACGGGAGGGTTGTTCGATAACCCATTCGGTTGGGAAGTCGTGGAGTCGCCGCGGGACCGCCCGTTCATGGAGCGCTCGTTTGCGTCGCGTGGCTTCTTTCCCGCTGAGCCCGATCTCGGCGTGCGCTTGTCTGGGCAAGTCGCTTGGTTTCGCTACTCGGTGGCGGTCGTCAACGGGCAACCACTCGGTGACCGCACCGGGTTCGTGCTTCAGGATCCAAACGCCCACAAGGACATCGTCGGCCGCGTTGGGGTGGCCGTCGACACCTCACCTGCAGTGCAAATCCGCGGTGGCGTGTCGGTGCTCAACGGCAAGGGTTTTCACGCGGGCTCCGACCCGACCAAGAACACGCTCGTCTGGAAGGACTCGAACGAGAACGGCCAGCTCGACAACGGCGAAGAACGCGCCGCCCCGGGGACCGCCGCCGTCCCGTCCCAGAATTTCGATCGTTGGGCGCTCGGCGCGGATCTCGAGCTCGAGCTCCACGCGCGCTTCGGAACGACGAAGTTGACGGGTGAAGTGACCGCGGGCTCCGACATGGACCGCAACGTGTTCATCGCGGATCCAATCACGACTGGCTACGACGAACGGGAGCTCGGTGGCTACGTGTCGTTGATTGAAGAATTCGCGTTCGGGATGA
>DATHOI010000203.1:0-7289 GCA_035485095.1 Polyangiaceae bacterium
TGATGACGATGATGACGATGATGACGATGATGACGACGATGACGCCGCGGAAGGCGAAGCCGCCGCGAGTGACGACGTACCGACCGCGGTAGCGCCGCCCGTCGCACCGAAGCCGGACGTCAAGAAGCCGTAACCGGTAAGTCGCCCAACGCGATCGGTCGAGAGCGCGGTTCCAGTGGGAGCTGCGCTCTCGGCATTTTGTAAGCCAGCGACCGGCACGGTGGCCCCGTGCGCTTAGCGAGCCGCAAGCTCAGTGATGCGGAATCACGCCACCGAAGTAAGCGCCAGCGGCGCCGACGATCGCAACGAGCAGCACGATCACGGCGATCAAGCCGCCCTTGCCTTTGCTCTTGGGGTACTCGTCGTCGTCGGCCGGGAGGACGAGCGGTGCAGCAGCGGGTTGCGCGACCGGGCGAGGCAGTGGAGCCGCTGCCGGAACGACCACCGGCCGAGCGTATGCGGGCGCGGGCGGAGCCGAAGACACACTCCGCGGATAATCCGAGCGCGGACGACCCGACAGCGGGTCGTCCTCTAAAGCCGCCAGATTTCCGAGCTCGAAGGCGTCCCCACTCGTTGCGGGCTGCGACACCTCGAGACCGAGGTCTCCCAAATCATCGGCCCAACCTTGGACGTTCTCGAACGACCCGAGCTGCAACGGTGAAGAACCGTGCTTGGGGGCGGAGCCGTTGCCAGCAGCAGCCGCCGCGGCAGCCGCCGCCTCCTCTTCGAGTGAGGTGAACTCGAACAAGGCTTCGTCGATCAAGGAACCAATGATCGAACCGCGGTCGAACTTGCTGCGGCGCTTCTTGTCCTCACGCTCGAGGCGGATCGGCTCGACGAGCTGGGCGATGTCGAAGGACGACACCGAACGGCCGATATGAAACAGCATCGCGTTGAGATCGCGGCCGAAATCCCGCGCGGTCTGGTAGCGCGCTGCGGGATCACCGGCGAGCGAGCGGTTCAGCACGCGCTCGAGCTCGACGGACACTTTGGGATTGAACTGACGGATCGATGGCACGCGCGCCTGCTGCACCATGCGCACCGTTTCGAGATCGGTCTCGCCCATGAACAGACGGCGACCCGCGAGCAGCTCCCACAAAATGATGCCGACCGCGAAGATGTCGGTCTTACCATCGACGGGCAACCCCTGCGCGGCCTCTGGCGATAGGTAGCTGAATTTGCCCTTGATGATGCCGGGCTCGCTCTTTTCGAGCTGACTGTTCGCCTTGGCGAGCCCGAAATCCACGATCTTCACTTCACCGAAACGCGTGATGAGCACGTTCGGCGGTGACATATCGCGGTGCACGATGTGCAGGCTCTCACCATTGTTGTCGGTGAGCTCGTGCGCATAGGACAAGCCCTCGCAAATTCGCACGCAGATGAGTACCGCCTCTTCCACGGGAAACGGCGTGCCCGTCTTCTTGCGGTGCTCGATCAGGCCCTTCAAGTCGGCGCCGTCGACGTACTCCATGACGATGAAGTAGGTGTTGTCACCGACGCCGATATCGAAGACCTGCACGCAGTTCGAGTGCGAGAGCTGAGCGCTCACTCGCGCCTCGTCCAAGAACATGCCGATGAACTGTTTCTTCTCCGACAGGTGTGGAAGGACGCGCTTGATAGCGACGGTCTTCTTGAACCCTTCGAGCCCGGCGCTTTCAGCGCGGAACACCTCGGCCATGCCGCCCGAGGCAATTTTCTCGAGCACTTTGTAGCGTTGCTGTTGCTGAGCCATGCGGGTACGGGTCGCTACAATACTGGTTTGGCGCTCCGATCCCAACTTCCGCCAACTCGCCGGGCTTGCTTCGCCCGAAAAAGCACGACATAAGCGGCTCATGAGCGGTCATGGTCACAACGACGCAGGCGAGGTCCACGATGCGGACCACGACGACCAACACGAGTCGTCCTCGGACGACTTTCCGGCGGACGAGCCGCGTTCCCCGGGTTGGCTGCCGTTGCTCGGTGGCGCGCTGTTTCTAGCCGGCATCTTCGCTTTCGTCGTGATCGGCGCGGGCGGGAAAACTGCCGAGGAGCTCGCCAAGGACGCGGCCGCAGCGAATCCGAGCGCCGCACCTACGCCGGTTCAGGTTGCGGCGCCCGGCAGCCCGCCGGCTCAACGGCCGGCAGTGCAGATCCCGCCCGGTGCGGCAATGCCTGCAAATCGTCCGCAATTCCCGCACCCTCCAGGGAACTGAGCGGGAGCGCGGTTTTTCGAGACAATCCGCTCGCCATCAAACGAGTTTGTGTGTAAGTACCCGCACCTCTCGGGGCCGTAGCTCAGCTGGGAGAGCGCCTGACTGGCAGTCAGGAGGTCACCGGTTCGATCCCGGTCGGCTCCACGAAATCCACGATACCGAAGGCGGCCGCTCACCGAGCGGCCGTTTCTCATTTCGAGGTCGGCCGGGATGCGCTTCGAGTCAGTGCGGGCGGATCTCGATCACGATCCGCTCGGGCGCCTTCAGGCTCGCCAGCTGCGTCTGAAAGGGATCGTGCTTGCCATTGCCGGTCGCGGTGATTTGAGCCGCTGTGAGCGAGCACTTTTCTTCCAACGACTGAGCGACCGCCGCCGCGCGCGCCGCGCTGAGCGCCCACGGGTTGCCGTAGCTCGAGGCGAGCGAAGGCGGAACTGGGGCGTCATCCGCCATCCAACCGCTGACGTGCAGGGACTGGCTTCCGGCGCTCTTGGCGACATCGCACAAAAGCGCGCGACCTGGTGCGCTCAGGTCGAGCTTCTGCGGAGCAAAGAGCGCGGCGGCGTCCAGCGCGACGATCAGCGTGCCGGTGCCGGCCACGAGCGCGCTGCCCTTTTTGACGAGCTTGTCGAGCTTCGTCAAAATGTCGGCGCGCATGCGATCTAGCTGATCGGCATCCGTCTTCTTCGTGCTCTCGCGCTTGTCATGCTCGGCCTGCAGTTGATCACGTTGTTCGGTCACGCTCTTCAGCTCGGCTTGCGTCTTCGTCACCGCGTCGGACAAGCCCTGTGACTTCTGACTCACGTCGCGATACTGCTCGCCGAGCTTTTGCTGGGCGCGATAGAGCGGCAGGTAGTACGCCGCGACGAATGTACCCATGCCGACCAAGAGCACGAGAACGAACACGCGCCCCCAGCTCGTGCCTCTCGACTTGCCGTACGGGCCAAGATCAGAAGCGTCTTCCCAAGCCGCTTTGCGAGCCATGTCCTCTTCAGAGGTACTTTCTTCGCTCGAGCTTGAAAAGGGAAACGAGCGCAGCACTGAACAACTTACGAGCGCCGCGCAGTTTAAAAATCCAGGACTCGTGCAAAAAGCGTATTACGAAGCTGGCGACGAGCCGCGAGACCGTGGGAAAGAGCGACGCTGGCGCATTTCGACGCCTCGCGGAGCGTCACGTCATCTGGTAAATTCGAGGTCCCATGATGGCCGAAGCGATTGACTGGGACGATACGTCAGCGGCGACGGTGAGCGGGCAACCGGTCGCCGCGGACGAGGCTTGGCACGTCGCGGTCGCGCAAGACGACGTCAAAGTCGTCTCACTCGAACAGCTCGACGACATGTTCCGGCTCTCGCTGGTCGACTCCGAGACCAAGGTCTGGCAGCCCGGCATGAGTGAGTGGGTACCGCTCGGCGTGATCGCCGGCCTGGATGAGAAGCCGGCTCCCCCCCAGCGTACCTACCCGAAGCCACCCTCTCCGCGCTCCGCGCCGCCGCCGCCGCGCCGTGCGTCGGTCGCGCCGCTTGCCTCCGTGCCGTCCGTCCCGCCGGCATCGTTTTACGCGGAGCCGCTCCGACCGGTCACGTACGCCGCGCCGCTCGCGCCAATCCCGTCAATGGCGCCGATCGCGAGCGTGCGGCCACTGGTCGTGAGTCACAATCCGTACGCCGTGCCGCAAAGCGGTGGCAGCTTTGGGCGCTTCATCGTCGGACTGGCGTTGGTGGCCGGCGTGAGCGTCAGTCTGTACCGCAATGACGTGTTACGTAACGCTGCGCACTCGCTCCATCAAGACGGCTTATACGCGAAGCTCGAGCAGAAGCTGGGCGGGCCGTCGTTCGGAACGCTGAGCGCGCTCGAGCAGAACGCGAGCAGCGAGGCCGCCGCGACGCTCACGCTGCCAAGCATGACGAGCAGCAACACGATGCCGACGGGTGCCGATGCAGCGCTTGCCACTGCCGTGCCAGCGCCCACGCCCAACCCCGCAGACACGAACCGCGCAGCAAGCGGAAGTCAGCCGCCCGTGGTCTCGCTCGAATCGCTCGGCACCGAAAAAGCCGGCGCAGCGAGCGCTAAGCCCGATGCCAAAGCGAGCGTTGCCGTCGCTGCAGCGCCGATCGCAAAACCTGCGTCGGAAGCGCGCGCGTCGAGCTTCGCAAGCGCGCCGGCTGTGAAGAGCGCGCCCGTCGCCAAGGCTCCGCCCACGCCGCCCGAACCCAAAGCGAAGGCCGCGCCGGCCGAGAAGCCCGCGCCCGCGCCGGTCGCATCGAAGCCGGAGTCGGAGATGACGCCGCGTGAGCGGCTCAACGCCGAGATCGCGCGTGCCATGCAGACGAGCCCTGCATCTGCCAAGAAGAGCAAGCCGGCGAGCACGGGCCTCAAGGGCTCGGGCGAGTACGATCCGCTAAACCCGAAGCTCTAGCGGATCGCAGGGCAGACTGCGCAGCCTGACGCGCTCAAGACTCAGCCAGCGTGCGACGGAAGTAGGCGACGGTCTCCTTGAGGCCGTCGTCGAGATTCACTTTGGGCTCCCAGCCGAGCTTCGATTTTGCCAGATCGATGATCGGCTTGCGCTGCTTCGGGTCGTCTTGCGGGAGCGGCTTGTGGACCAGCTTCGACTTGGTGCCCACGAGCTGCAGCACCTTTTCCGCGAGCTGCAGCATGGTGAACTCGCCCGGATTGCCGATGTTGATCGGCCCAGTGAAGCCCTTTTCGGTGTCCATCATGCGCATCATGCCCTCGACTAAATCGTCGACATAGCAGAACGAACGCGTCTGTTGGCCGTCACCGTAGATGGTGATGTCTTGGCCGCGGAGCGCCTGCACGATGAAGTTCGAGACCACGCGGCCGTCATTCGGGTGCATGCGCGGGCCGTAGGTGTTGAAGATGCGGATGACCTTGATGTCCGTGCCGTGCTGCCGGTTGTAGTCGAAGAACAGCGTTTCAGCGCAGCGCTTGCCTTCGTCGTAACAGCTACGGATACCGATCGGGTTCACCTTACCCCAGTACGACTCGGGCTGCGGGTGCACCTCTGGGTCGCCGTACACCTCCGACGTCGAAGCCTGCAAGATGCGAGCTTTGACGCGCTTGGCGAGCCCGAGCATGTTGATCGCGCCGTGTACGCTGGTCTTCGTGGTTTGCACCGGGTCGAACTGATAGTGAACTGGTGACGCCGGGCAAGCGAGGTTGAAGATGCGCTCGACCTCGACGTAGAGCGGGAAGGTCACGTCGTGACGCATCACCTCGAAGAGCGGGTGCTCGAGCAGGTGTTTGACGTTCTTCTTCGTGCCCGTGAAGTAGTTGTCGACGCAGAGCACGTCGTGACCTGCCGCGATCAGACGTTCACAGAGGTGAGAACCAATGAAGCCGGCGCCGCCGGTAACGAGAATTTTATTGCTCACTTTGCCCTCGAATAGGCGCGGAGCTTACGTCGAAGCCGGGCGCGCGTGGAAGCGGGTTTTCGCCCGCGTTGACTCGCCACAGCACGTGCAGGCGTTTTTCAGTCGGATTGTTGCTCGCGCTTGGTGCGAACCCAACTCGACGTGGGACGCGAGGCTTTGCGAAGACGTAGGCTCGCCTTCCAAATGACGTAAACGGGCGCGAGCCCGAGATCGATCAAGCCGCGCAGCCCGGTGCCTGAGACAGACCAGCCGCGCAGCACGTAGGCCACGACCGCGAGCACGCAAAAGCCGAATATGCCCGCGCTGATGGTCGGAGTGTGGCCGAAATACGCAAGCGCAGAGGCCGCGAGCTCACCCAACACGGAGCTCACTGCGATCCGCGACAAAGGTGGGATCAACAGATCGAGAGCTAGGTCGACGAGCACGCGGTTCCCCTTGGCGAAACCCGCGCGAAGCAAGCGCGTGCCGTTGCGGCGCACGAGCTCCTTGCGCCCTTCCTCCCAGCGGCGTCGTTGTGAGCTGGCCGCGGCCGCAGAGGACACCATTTCTCCGTACACGTGGGCCTCGTCGGCGTAGTGCACGCGATAGCCGGCCTCACCGAGTCGCAGGCCATATTCGACGTCCTCGACGATCGAGAACGCGTCATGCGGAACTTCCGCGAGCAGCGCGGCGCTGAAGCACATGCCGTTGCCGCGGAGGCCACAGGACAGCCCCAACCGCTCGCGAGCCCTGGAACGCACGATATGAAACGCACCAAACGCGATCGCGATCAGACGCGTGCGCCACGACGCGTTGGGATTGCGCACGGCGTAGTCCGCCTGTGCTGCGACCGCGCCGCGCTCACGGCGAGCAGCAAACGCGCGCAAAATATTCGGCGACACGAGGGTGTCTGCGTCGACGACGACCACGGCGTCGACGTCGGGGGGCAAGTTCGAGAACGCGAGGAGTAAGGCGTAGCCTTTGCCGCGCTTCTCGGCGTCCTGCCGCTCGAGGACGGTGGCGCCGGCCGCGCGAGCTTGCGCGGCCGTGTCGTCCTGACAATTGTCGGCCACGACGAGCACATCGAAGAGCGGCTTTGGATAGTCGACGCCCAGCAAGCTCTGTACGGTGGAGGCGATGCCGGCACTCTCGTTGTGCGCGGGGACCACGAAGCGAAATCGGCGCAGGGCTTCGCCAGCGACTGGTACCCGCAGCCGACTCGACAAGAGCGTCGCGAGCAGCAAATAGCCGGCCGCCAGCAGCACCGGCAGGCTGAACAGGACGAGGACTAAATCCAAAGCAAGGATCATGGGTGTGCTTGGATGTCTGCTACCACGCACAGGTGGTCGGAAACCCCGGGACAGTCGACGCGAAATGACACGAAACGAAGCTTGTCACTAACCAGGATGCGATCGAGACGCAAGAACGGATGGTGACTCGGATAGGTATAGCCGAAGCCCCAGCTCGCCGCGCGAAAGCCGTCTGCGAAACGGGCCAGCTCTTTGCGAAATATCGCGCTCAAACCAGGTAGATTCGTGTCGCCAGCGATCACGACGGGGCCCGGCTCCGCGGCAGCTTCGCGTGCCGCGGTTTGAATCTGAAGCGCGCGCAGCGCCGCGTTGCCCTGCACGTCGGCCTCGGGATCGCCGGCAAACAGCTCGCCTGTGCGGAGTTGATGCAGTGCTGCCCGAAATTGGCGCACGTGCATCACACCACGAGGCGAAA
>DATHOI010000204.1:0-3260 GCA_035485095.1 Polyangiaceae bacterium
GAGCTACAACCATGCGCGGACTTCGTTCGACCCGCCGCCGTTCTTCTGGTTGCAGGGGCTCATCACGCTGTACGCGGCCATGATGACCACGATCATCCTGACGACTCAGAACCGTCAGAGTAAAGAAGCCGACCGGCACTCACACCTCGAATTGCAGGTCAATTTGCTAGCCGAGCAGCGCACCGCGAAGATCATCGCGCTGCTCGAGGAGTTGCGCCGTGATTTGCCCAACGTGCGCGACCGTATCGATCCAATCGCCGATGCGCTCCAGCAACCCGTGCCGGCGAGCGCCGTCAATTCCGCGATTGACCACACCATGCACCCCGATGAACGCAGCAGCAGCACGCCACCGCGTGAGCACCTCCCTGCTCATGGCACTGAATGAAGGTGTCCAGCGCTCGAGAGCCCATCGCGTCGCCGGCTGGCCCTACGTCCGACCCGTCGCGACGTGGTGACCGCGCCGCGCAGGCGGAGTGATCGTCGCGCTGAGCGGTGGCGCTGAAGCGGTGGCGGGGCTCGCCGGTGGTCGTGCACCGTGTGAACGAAAACCTCGGACGCGAGAGGTTTTAGGACTGGCGCTCAGCTAGGCGCTGGTGAGCGGCAGGATTTCGGCACGCATGGCGGTGATTTGCGCGCGCGCGGCCTCTTTGAGCTTGGGCACGTCGGCGTACGTCATGCCCTGAGTTGGAATCGCCGTGCCGATGCTCAGGATGCCGTGCGCGTAGCCTGGCCGCCAATCATGCTTGGATAGCGCTTCATCAGTGCCAGCGACTGCCATGGGCAAGACGTCTGCGCCAGTGTCGATGGCCAAGCGAAACGCGCCGTCCTTGAAGCTTTGCATCTCGCCGGTTTTGGAGCGCGTGCCTTCGGGGAAGATCATCACCGGTACGCCTTGCTCGAGCCAGCGCGCGCACTTGTCGAGTGCCGCCTTGGCTGCCGAGGGTGAGGCACGGTCAATCGGCACGTCTTTGACGAGCCGCATGCTCCAGCCGATGAAGGGCAGATTGAAGAGCGAGCGCTTGGCCAGCCACTTCATCTCCCACGGTACGTGCGAAATCAAAAATACGTCCGTATGCGAGCAGTGATTGCTGACACACACGGTCTTGCCAGGGTTCTTCGGGATCTGGCCGTGGATGCGGAAGCGCCACATCGGTGAGAACGTGGCTGCGGCCTGCGCCACGCGACGCAAAGTGCGCCCGCTCAAGATGCGTTTCTTGTCGAACCAGAACGTGGGCAAGTAGACGATCACGACCGCCACCCAGCCGAGTGAGGCCACCAAGAAAAGCTCGATACAGGCGATGATCGCGACCAGCGTGCGCACGTGTGAACCAGGCCGGTCCTAACATGACTAGGCGCGGTTCTTTCACTGCTGACGCAAAAATGACGTCAGAAGCGCGCGGAAAACGCGGCCCGCCAGATCTGGATTCTATTTCTGCGCGCGAGCTTTCGCCGCGTCCGAGCGATGGTCCGCGAGCAGCAGCCCTGGTCTCCGTCTGCGTGGCCGTGAGTGTCATTGATCAGCTTGAATCGATCCAAAATCCGAGAAGCATCACCCGACGAAGCGGGCGCAGCATGGCGGTTCCTAGGAAGTCGAATATTTCAAATGTTTCGTGTTGAAACGGGCCAGCTCCACGTTTGATGAGAGCACGAATGCCGCCGGTGCCGGACCCCTTGAGCCTGCTCCAGCAGACTGCCGGTAAAGCCAGATAGAAGCGCCGTCACGTGTTTCGGCGAGCCTGGCAGGAGGAACGAAATACTCACATTTGAAGGACTATCTTGTTGGTACTTCGGAATATGGTTCTCATAAGTTTACGGCCCAGTGGCCGATCTTGTGGTTTCTCGCTCGCAAAACTGGCTCTGAAAACGTCAGAAACCACAAAGAAGCATTGTCGAAACATTCGGAGCCTTAGGAGGGCTCACGAACGTTTCGCGTTTGCTTCGGATTAGAAACAGTCCGGCTACGCGAGCCGCCGTTGCTGTGTTCCGCCCGTTCGCTTCCAAGGAGCTCGTTCCCATGAACAAGTGGTTGGTTCTTCTCACCGCGTTGCTCGTCGCATTGGCGCCCGGTCGCGCGCATGCCGACGAGCCCACAGCCAACCCGGCATCCGTTCCTGCTCAAGCTTCAGCAGCGGCAGGTGCGCCTGGAGCAAGCGCGCCAACTATGGCGGAGCTGGAGAAGCGCATCGTCGATTTGGAAGCGTACGTGAACAACAGCGCGCGTGGCGACACCGACTTGTCGAAGTCGAAAATCGGTGGCCCGGGCCCGGGTCACAACGGTTGGATGATGATCTGTAGCGCGCTGGTCTTGTTCATGACGCTGCCCGGCCTCGCGCTGTTCTACGGCGGTCTGGTGCGCAGCAAGAACGTGCTCAGCGTCATGGCTCAATGCCTGGGTCTTGCTGGCCTCGTGACCATTCTGTGGTGGGCTTTCGGTTACAGCTTCGCGTTCGCGCCTGGTAGCCCGTTCTTGGGCACGGCGAAATTCGCGTTCCTGAGAGGCGTCGGCGCGGCTCCGAACACCGACTACTCACATTGGGTGTCGCACGACGTGTTCGCGATGTACCAGCTCATGTTCGCCATCATCACGCCGGCGCTGATCGTCGGGTCGATCGCCGAACGCATGAAATACAGCGCGCTCATCGCGTTCATGGTGGCCTGGATGCTCGTCGTTTACTTCCCGCTGGCGCACATGGTCTGGGGCATCGACGGCTTCATGAATGGCGTGTGGAACCCGAATGCCAAGATCAAGGCCATCGACTTTGCGGGCGGCACGGTGGTGCACATGTCCTCGGGGTGGTCCGCGCTCACGCTCGCGTTGATCGTCGGCAAGCGCAAAGGCTTCGGCCACGATAACTTTGCGCCGCACAGCTTGGTGCTGACGATGGTCGGGACGGGCATGCTGTGGGTGGGCTGGTACGGCTTCAACGCGGGCAGCGCCGTGGCCGCCGATGGCATCGCGGCCAACGCGTTCATGACCACCACGCTCGCTGCCGCCGTCGCAGCCGCGAGTTGGCCGGCCGCCGAGTGGCTCGCGCGCGGCAAACCGACGGTGCTCGGGTTCTGCTCGGGCGCAGTGGGTGGCCTGGTCGTGATCACGCCGGCCGCGGGCTTCGTCACGGCGAGCGGCGCGGTCATCATCGGTGTGCTCGCGGGCATCGTGCCCTTCTTGGCCTGTACCAAGCTCAAGAACGCGTTCGGCTACGACGACGCGCTCGACACCTTTGGTGTGCACGCGGTGGGTGGTACGCTCGGCGCGCTCT
>DATHOI010000205.1:0-4894 GCA_035485095.1 Polyangiaceae bacterium
GCCGGCGACATCGTCGCGTTCTACGGCGTCGAGGCGAGCTCTGGCGAGACGTTCACCGACGGCAAGGTCAACTACACGTTGACGTCCATGCACGTGCCGGCAGCGGTGATCTCGCTGGCGGTTGCCCCGAAGGACCGCAGCGCGGAGACCAACTTCTCCAAAGCGTTGAACCGCTTCACGAAGGAAGATCCGACCTTCCGCGTGCATCAGGACGAGGAGTCGCAACAGACCATCATCAGCGGCATGGGCGAGCTCCATCTCGACATTTACATGGAGCGCATGAAGCGCGAGTACAGCTGCGATGTCATCGCGGGCAAGCCGCAAGTGGCGTACCGCGAGACGATCACGCAACGCTCGGAAATTGCCTACACCCACAAGAAGCAGACCGGTGGTTCCGGCCAGTTCGCGCGCGTGAACGGCTACATGGAGCCGCTGCCGGCGGACGCAGTCGAGAACTACGAGTTCGTGGACGAGACCACGGGTGGCTCGATCCCGAAGGAGTACATCCCGGCCTGTGACAAGGGCTTCAAGGACGGCGTCAAGCGCGGCAGTCTGATCGGCTTCCCGGTCGTCGCCGTACGCTGCGTCATCAACGACGGCCTCTCGCACGCGGTCGACTCCTCCGACCAAGCGTTCCGCACCGCAGCGCTCATGGGCTTCCGTGAAGCGTATTCCGGCGCGAAACCGACCATCCTCGAACCGATCATGAAGGTGGAAATCTCGGCGCCGATCGAGTTCCAAGGCTCGGTCGTCGGTCAGGTGAATCAACGCCGCGGCCTCATCCTCGAGACCGTCAGCGATGAGAACGTGACCGTCACTTGCGAAGTTCCGCTGAATGCCATGTTCGGCTACTCCACGGATCTCCGCTCCGCCACGCAAGGCAAGGGCAACTTCACCATGGAGTTCGCCCGCTACGCGCCCGTGCCGAAGCAAGAGCAAGACGAAATGATCAAGGCTTACCGCGAGAAGCTCGCCAAGGAAGCCGCCGCGCGCAAGTAACGGCCACGACGTCGAGCCCGAGCGCTCGACCCAAGAAGACCCCGTGAAGCACCACGTTTCGCGGGGTTCTTTTTGTCATGATCACAGAGTGCGTCGCGCGGCGGCGCAGCCTTCGGCGTCGCGCCGCGCTTCGGGAGTCAGGCGGCACTGCTCGCCCCTCTGGTCGTTCGGGCTCGGCTCGGCTCAGTGAGTTTCGGCGCTCATTGCAGCGCCGCCCGGATAACCCCCGCAGATCGCACGGGCACCTGGTCAGAATCAACGGACGGCTCTAGTACTTGAATCATGCACCTCAAGTCCTTCGGAGCCCACGCCAGCGGTTTGCGACTCGAGCGCATGAAGGCGTCGCCGCATTACATCGACGGCGCGTTTGCGAATGCGACGCCCATTTTGCCGGGGCTCCGCAAAGGCAGCACACCGGCTCTGACGGAATTTCTGTGCGGCGGTGAACGCCGCACGCCGCGCGGACCCTTGCCGTCGCAGAGCCCACTCTCCGACTGGGCGCAAAAACCCGAGACCGGGCTGCGCGCCACCTGGCTCGGCCACTCCACCGTATTGCTCGAGGTGGACGGCGCGCGCGTGCTCACCGACCCCGTGTGGGGCGAGCGCGCGTCACCCGTGACGTTCGCCGGACCAAAGCGCTTTCAGCCGGTGCCGATCGCGCTCACGGCGTTGCCCGAGATCGACGCCGTGATCGTGTCGCACGACCACTACGATCACCTCGATTATCCGACGATCCTCGAGCTCGCCAAGCTCAACGTGCCGTTCTTCACGTCACTCGGCGTGGGCGCTCATCTGCAAGCGTGGGGAGTCCCAGCCGAGCGCATCACGGAGCTGGATTGGTGGGAGCACGCGCGGGTGCCGGGTACAGAGCTTTCAATCAGCGCCGCGCCATCGCAACACTTCTCCGGGCGTGGGCTCGGCGGGCGCAACGCGACGCTCTGGTCGTCGTTCGTGGTGCGTGGGCCCAAGCACACGGTGTTCTTCAGCGGGGACACTGGCCTCACCCCCGAATACACGGCGATTCGCCAGAAATTCGGGCCCTTCGATCTCGTGCTGCTCGAGGTCGGCGCGTTCCATGAGTCGTGGGGCGACATTCACCTGGGCCCCGAGCACGCGCTCGACGCCTTGCAGCTGCTCGGCGGCGGCAAGCTACTGCCGGTGCATTGGGGCACGTTCAATTTAGCAATTCATGCCTGGGATGAGCCTGCAGAGACGCTCGTGCGCCTGGCTCCCGAGCGCCACGCAGAGCTCGTGATGCCCCTGCTCGGTGAGCCCGTCGAGCCATCACGCGTCGAGGCGGTCAGACCTTGGTGGCGCGCGGTCGCCGCGTTGGAGTCGAAAGCGCACACCGGACCCGCGCCGGTCGAAGAGCTTCCGACCCTGCCCCCGGCCGCCGACGGCGGCGGCGTCGAGTGGCCGCTGGATTGAAAGCGCGCTCTGCGAAGGGCCAGCTGAGCCCCCAATTGCTCGCCTTTCGGCTCAATTTGGCTCGTTTCCGCGCAATTTGACGATTGCGTTTCGGTGCGGCGTCGCGTGCTGCTCAGCTAAATAACTACTATCAAACGCCCCCTGAGCAGCTTCCGCGGCGGCAGGGGCACTGGTAACGTGTCTTGTTCAGTCCGTCAGGGTCGGGCGTGACGCAATGACCGAGTCCGCAAGCCGTTCAACAGACTGCGATCCTCGCTTTCTGGCCCCCGTGCGCGAGGGCCAGACTGTTGCAGGAAAGTACGTCGTGGGGCGAATGCTCGGCGTGGGCGGCATGGGCATGGTGTACGCCGCTCGCGACGCACGCTTGGATCGCCAAGTCGCGATCAAGGTCTTGCTGCCGCGGCTCGTCACCTCGCACACCGCCACGCAGCGCTTCGTGCGCGAAGCACGCGCAGCGACTCGCATCACCAGTGAGCACGTGGTGAAGCTGCTCGAGATAGACACCTTGCCCGACGGCACGCCGCTGCTCGTGATGGAGTACCTCGACGGGCGAGATTTGCGCGCCGTGCTGCGCGAGCAAGGTCCGCTCGCGCCACGCCAAGCCGTCGACTACCTGCTGCAAGCGTTGCAGGCCGTCGCCGAAGGCCACACGCAAAACATCGTGCATCGCGATCTGAAACCCAGCAATTTGTTTCTCGCCACGCGGGCAGACGGCACGCCGCTGATCAAGGTGCTCGACTTCGGTATCGCGAAAACGCTGGAGCCAGAGCCCGCGGAGACCTTCGCACTGACCAGCTCGGAGGACGTGCGGCTCGGCTCACCGACGTACATGCCTCCCGAACAATTGCAGAATCCGCGTGATGTCGACATGCGCTCGGACATCTGGGCGCTGGGCGTCACGCTACACGAGCTCGTCTGCGGCAGCCCGCCCTTTCAAGGGCAGACTTACGCGGAGCTGTTGTCGCGCATCTTGAGCTCGCCACCGGATTCGCTGAAGGCGCGCGTTCCCGACGCCTCATTGCCCAACGGGTTGCGCGAGGTCATCGGCAAGTGCTTGGAGAAGAACCGCGAACAGCGCTACAGCAACGCCGCCGAGCTGGCGACTGCGCTCGCGCCCTTCGGCAGTGACGACGCGCGGCTGTCCATGCACCGCGTCACGGGTCTCACGCGCTCACCGAGCTCTCCGCGCCCGTCTTCGGGACCCGCGACTATCATCACGGAATTTCTCGGCACCTGCGAAACGACGCTCCCGGTGCCGACCGACCCCGCGCTCGGACCGCACCATCCACCCGAAAGCGGCGCGCGGCGCGTCGCACAGCGCTCGCCACGCCGACGACTCACCTGGCTTGCGCTGGCCGCGATCGCAGCCGTCACGCTCGGGTCGGTGCTCTGGCGGCAGCAACGCTTCTCCGTGGCTCAAGCGTCGGAGACTCGTGCTGCCGCGAGCACGCCGACGATACTCACGACGAGCGTCTCATCGCTGCGAACCGGGTCCGCGCCGTCGCGAGAGGCGGCCAGCGACTCCGCCGCCTTCATCGGGGCCAGAACGGCTCCGCCAGCAGCAACGACGCTGCAAGAGCCGCCCAAGCTAGCGTCGACGACGCGGACTCCCGCGCTGAAAAACAGTCCTCTAGCCGCGTCAGCGGCAGATCCAAAGCCATCGGCACTGCCCAGCGCGACCTCGCCCGCTGCTGAAGGCGACGCGACACGCGAAGCGGCGGGACTGTCGCAAATTGAGCGCTTGATCGAGAAGCGGCATTAACTGGCGGGAGTCCGGCGGATTTCGTCGTTTAACGACGTGACTCGCGTGTTGCTGGCTGCCACATAGTAATTTCATCGTTGCTAACCGGGCTTTGCGCAGGGTTCCTTGGCGCATCGGCGGGCGCTGATTGCCTGGGAAATCCCCGAACGAATTTCAATTGCATCAGCGAGCTTCGACGTTGATTATCCGCAAAGCAGTGGCGCGCGGGGTGAGTTTACCTCGCCCACGAACCGCGGATGACGAACATGTTCGGCGAATACCGTTTTCTTGGGCGAAGAGTGCAGGCGCTGCGCGGGGCGCCGGTGGCAATTTGCGCCGCGCTCACGCTGTTCGCCGCTTGTTTCTCGCCGGACCTCTCGCTCACTGATTGCACGATACCGTGCGTGAAGGACTGCCCGAGTGGCTCGGAGTGCAGAAACAACTTCTGCGTTCGCACGGATTCTGCTGCCACCTGCTCCGAGAGTGACGCGGGCGGAGCAGCAGGCAATAGCGTGTCGGCGAGCGGCGCAGCGGGGAACGTCTCAGTGAACGGCGGAAGCGCGGGCATGGGCGGCGCGGGCGGCACGGGCGGCACGGGCGGCACGGGCGGCGGAAGCATGGGTGGCGCAGGCGGCGGAAGCACGGGCGGCATGGCGGGTACGGCGGGCGTGAGTGGCGCGCCCTTCGACGTTCAGGCGAGCTCGACAGCGAGCCTCTGTCCGGGTC
>DATHOI010000206.1:0-10999 GCA_035485095.1 Polyangiaceae bacterium
TCTCGCTCGACGAGGTCGCCTTCTACAACACCACACCGCCCGCGGGCCCGGTCGCTCCTCCGGCGACCGGTGCTGGCGGCGCCGGCAGCGGTGGCTCTGGCGGCGCGGCTCAGTAAGCTTGCGCGAGAACGTTCTGCGACACCGCGGAACGCCGGAGCGTGCAGCACGCAACGAGCACGGCTCGCCTTCAGTGAAGGCGGGCCGTGTGTGTTTTGTTGGGCGCTGTCCGTCGCCGCGCGCGCTATTCGTGGCTGCCCTGCGTCGCGCCGGGCGCATTGCCGAAGTCGCTCGTGCCGTCGATGGCCTTGCCCGCGAGGAAGCCCTCCACGACCGGCAGCAGCTCCTTCTCGTACACTTCGCCAGCCCAAAAGTAGTGAAGCTTACCGGTAGCGTCGAACAAGAACGACGCCGGGATCATCCCCGGCCAGCGCGGGTTGATGGCTTGCTTGAAGGCCTCCAAGGGCGGCGCTGCGGCGAAGCTCGGCAAGCTGACGCGCAGGGAATCGAGCAGGGCTTTCGCGTCCGGAACGGCAGCGGGTTCGTCCATCGACACGACCCAGATGGGCACGCCTCGGCCCGCAATCTTGGCGGCTGCGGCATTTAGCAGCGGAAGCTCCTCGCGACACGGATCACACCAGCTCGCGAACGCGGTCACGATCACCGCCTGGTTGCCGCTTTGGCGAATGCGCGCGAGCAGCGCCTCACCCGTAACGACTGGCAACGCGGGGCTCAGCTCAGCTCGGGGCCCGAGTGCCGGTTCGTCGCTCGGTTCGATTCGGGGCCCGAGCGGAAGCTCAGCGCTCGGCTGACCAGCGGACGCCGCTCGGCCGCCGACATTCTCGTTGCGAGAGCACGCGACGATGGAGAGAGCCATCAACCAGGGCACCATGCGGAGGCGCATCGCCGGGAGGCGTAGCACACGGCGCCGCTCGAGGAACAGTGCGCCGACGGGTGCGTCGGCGTCAGAGGCTGGCTGGGACCCACGCGGAGCCACGCCACGCCAGCACGACCTTCGAGCCATCCGGGGGCAGCTCGACCTCGCTCTCGACCAACTGAGGAGCCTCGTTTTCGCCCGCTGCGAGCAGTGTGTCGATGCGCACGCGAGTCGGACGCGCCGGCACGAGCTCGCGCACTCGGGAAAGAACGAGCTTTGCGCCGGGACCCGAGGCGAGCGCCAAGTCCTCGACACGAAGGGCATACATGCCGAGCGCGTCGCTCGCGACGTCGGGCTGGTGGGCCTCGCGCGCGGCTTCCGGCCCACGCTGCAGCTCCACGCTGAACACCGCGCTCGGACTGAGCCCACGCGTCAAGACCATCGGTACGCCGGCCTCGTGCGGCAGCTCACGCGCCATGCGCTGCAAGGCGTCAGCGTCAGCGTCGGCGGAGGCGAGCGCCGCGGCGGGCTTCGCCAGGGCATTGGCGGCGTAAACCTGAGCTAAGAGGCCACTGAGCTCCGACAGCTCGCGAGTGCCACCACGCCCACCGGTTTCGAGCACGCGCGTGAACAAGCGCTCGGCCAGATCAGTGCGACCCGCCTCCGCGTGCGCCACCGCCAGGCGCAGCGTGGCCCCTGCGTCGTCGGGCACGAGATCTTCGAGCACGCTGTATGCCGCCACCGCGTCGTCGAAGTGCCCCTCCGCGCGCAAACGGTCGCCCAAAAACCCACGCACCCAAGGGTCGTGGGGCGCGCGTTCGGACAGCTCGCCAAAGGCGCGGCTCGATTCGAGCTCGTTGCCCACACGGCCGAGCGCCGCTGCGCTGTCGGCGAGCAGCGCGGCGTCCGCGAACGGATCGAGCCGGATTTGGCGAATTTCCTCACTCAGTACGGAGCTTTGTCCAAGCGCTTCGAGCAGCGCAACGAGCCTGCCGCGAAGCCTTGCGTCATGTGGCGCCAAATCCAAAAATTTACGCACGACGGCCAGGCGCTGCTCGTTCGACGCCGCGGCGCGGTAACGATCCTCGAATACCTTGCGCGGATAGTGCTCGTCGCCCAAGAGCGCGAGCCGAATCAGCGACAGCTCTTGTGGCGTCTCGGCGCGCCGCACCGCCTCTCGTCGGATCAACAGGGCAGCGTCCGAGTCCCCGTTCTTCTCGAGCTCGCGGGCCACGTTCACGCGCTCACTGCCATTCGTGATGTGTTGCAGAATCAGCTCGAGCAGGGCTCGCCTGTCCGCCCAAGTGGCTAGCTCGCAAGCGCGTTTGGCCTCTTGATAGACCTGAGCAGGCGGGTCGCGATCGAGTCGCTCTTGCCACACGCCACGCCGGAGTGGCATCGCCAAAGCGGCCACGTCCGAGCAGCGGTGTGCAGCGAGCTCCCCGGCAGACGCAGGCAATTCGAGCAAGCGGCGCACGCTGAGGTGCACGCCGAAGCCGCTCGGATAGACCAAGCCCCGCAGCACGACCGACACGCAGAGGTCGAGCGCGGCATCCTCCGCGGCTGGCGTCGTGCCGTGCACTTTTGCTTCTCGCGCCACGCCGTCGTCACCGACGACCACGCTCACGTCGAGCGTACCAGCGAGCTCCGGTCGCAGCGCGACGCGCGAATTTCGGCACGCGCGCACCGAGTCCGACGCGCCGGCGATCACTCGTTCGGCGGCGGCGGTGACCGCGGCTTCCATGCTCGGGTCGGCGGTTTCTGCCAGATCCGCGGGCGCGCTCAAGGTGCCGAGCCGCGCTCCTGGCGTCGCAAAGGTCGGGCCGACGACGCCCTCCCCATTCGCCGAAAGATCGAGAATGCGCGTGGCGAAGGGAGTCGGAGTGTACGCGCTCTCGCCCACGACCCAACCCGTCCAAGGCGTGAGCAAGCCCGCGCGCAGCGCGACATCCGTCGCGGTCTCGCGCCCCTGGCCGCGCAGCACGGTCTCTTCGACACGAGCGAGCGCCCAGCGCCGACGCACGTCGTCCTGCGCGCTGGTACCGATGCTGTCGACCGCACGAACCTGTTCGTGCGCGCCCTTCTCGTCGCGCCAGCGCAGCGTGACGAACTTCGGCAGCTCGCCGCGTGCACGCCCAACGGCGCTGAACGAATCACCGAGTGCCACCGCGCGCGGGGTGCGCGGGTACACGCGCTCCACGAGCGGCCCGAAGTCGACCTCCACGCCGGAAACCGCAGGGCGGAGCGCGTCGCTGATCAGGTTGACGGCAGTGCGCGCGGCGTCTGCGCTGTCCGAGACCTCGAACAGCGGCCCGGTACCACGCGCCAACGCCGCGAGCAGCGTGCAATTGGCGAGCGGCCCAACGGCGACCGCGCCGATGCGAGGCGCGCCGCCCAAGCGCCGAGCGAGGCGCGCCTGCACTTGCTCGAGCGTGGCGTCACCGAGCGTCGGCCAGCCGTCGCCAATGTAGATCGCCATGGCCGAGGGCGTGTCGCTGGGCAGCGCGTCTGCGGCCGCTTCCAACGCACGCCCGAGATCGGTCGCACCACCAGGCGAAAGCGTAGACAGCGCGCTTTCGATGGCCTGACGTCGCGGCGCATCGAGTGGGCCGAGCGCATTCGGGCCGACCGCGCGGGCGTTTTGATCGGCCGAGAGCACGATCACGCGGTCGCGCGCGCTCAAGCCGGCCAAGATCGCACCGACCAACGTCCGCTCGGTGTCGAGCATGCTCGGCTCGGTGCTGCCGGAGGTGTCCAGCACCAAGGCGAGCGTCACACCGTCGGATGCCTGCGCGACGGGCAACTCGGTGCGCAGCAGCACGCTATCCGAGCGGTCCGTGTCGTTGTCGGCCGCTGGCGCGTGATACAGGCGTGCGCGCCCCGCGTCGCCGTGCTCCTCAATCGTGACCACCCAATCTGCGGCAGGCCGGAAGTCGGAGCGGCGTAAATCGACGCTGGTGTCACTGACCGTGGAGCCAGCGCTCGCCGACAGCGAAATCGGGCTAGATTTTCCGGCCTCGAGATGGGCAGAGAATTCGCCAATCAAGGGGGCCTCGCTGTCCCCCACCAGCGGATAGCGATACTCAATCAACGTACGTCCGTCGCGAGTGTGCGGCGAAAGCCACTCCACATATTCGACGATGACCTTCACGGTTTGACCCGCCGCGATACTCGGAATGCTGCCGCGCAGCCAGCCCTCGCCCGCCCATTCGAGCAGTGGAAACGATGAAACTCGAGCGGTGTCAGAGCGCGAAGCCAAGGCGACCACGCCTTCATCCACGCTGCCGTCGCGTTCGACCGCAAAGCGTGACACGACCGCCGCAGGCGGGATGGCGAACCGGAAGTCCCCCGCTACGTTAGAGCTACCGCCGTTGAAGTAAGTGCTCTCAGCACGCGTCCGCGCGACCTCGCGCTCCACGCTAGCGTTGACGGCGTGCGCTCGCAGGGTGAGCGGCGCGCTCGACTGCGCTGGGCTCGCTCCCCACAGCTCACCGAGCGCGCGGCGCGGCTGACCGCGCGCTGCCCACGGCGCGGCGAGCCCGAACGTCCAGTCGTCGAAGGCGCGCTCGGGCGCGATTTCTAGCTTATTTGCCGCCCAATGCGCGCTTTCTCCGCTGGCCACTTTACGTTCCTCGAGCCCCTGCTGCACGCTCAGCTCGGCGTCTGCGGCGTACACGGACGCCTCGCCGCCACGGCTTTCTAGACCGGCGCTGGCGCCGCTCAAGTGCACGGTGAGCCCGGCGACGCGCACTTCACTCTTCGCGGAGCTGGGGCTTTGCACGAAAATCCGCCCTTCACTGAGCGTAAGCCCGCCCGCGGCGCCGACACTCACGTGCGTGTTGCGGTCCACGATGCACGTGGTGCCGTCGTCCAAGCGGATGCGAGCGCGGCCATCCGCATCGCTGTCGACTTGGTCGTCTGCGACGAGCCGCGTGAGCGAGCTCACCGATTTCTTGGCGACGCTGATCCCGGCGTGCACTGGGCTCAGATCGGCTACTGTGGCACGCGCACCGGTCAGCCGGGGAGTGCTGCAGCGACTGGCCAGGCCCATGACGGCCAGCGCGAGCCCGCACATGACGAAAATGGTGGGCAGCGGGCCCGCCGCAACTAGCCAGCGCCGAGCTCGCTCCCCGCGCTCGGTCTCGCGAAACGGGTCAGTCACGGCGGACCTCGCCATTTTCTAGCGAGAAACGCTGCGCACTCGGACCACCCCGCTGAAAGCGAACCGGGATGTCCACGATCCGTTCCTGCTCGCCGAGCTCGTCGAACACGGCCGTGAGGTGTGCCTCCGCGCCCAAGCGAGCCATCCGGTCCACGTCGCTCGGCTCCAAGCGGACCTCCACGAACGAGCCCGAGCGGTCCGGGACTTTGACCTGTGCCACGCCGAGCAAGGGATCGCCCTCCGAAGCGGGCATCGCTGCACCGAAGGCATTGCTCCACAAATTCGGGTGAAACTCGGGATGCAGCCAGGTCAGCGCGACGCGAACGCCGTGCGCGTCGCTGTCTGCGGCGCGCACGGAAGAAAGCACACGCGTCGAGCGCGCCAGCAGCGCATCGAGCTCCTTCGTGCGCGCCGCGCTGCGCGCCGCCTGCCTACCCCAAGCCAGATAGGTTGCTTCGAGAGCGCGCGCCGCAAGCGTCGACTGAGCGTCCGGCGCGCTCGCGCCACCGCCCTTTTCTGCCCATTTCAAGGCTTCTTCCAGCAAGCCCTGACCTTCGGCCGCCGAGGCCAAGAGCAGCGCCACGCTCGAGTCGTCCGGGACCAGGGATTGCAGCGTCTCGTACTGACGGCGCGCGTCCGCAAACCAGCCGTGGGCGCACAGCAGCTCACCCAAGCGTCGGCGCGCCACCGGATCCTCGGGAGAGAATTCCACGATCTCGCCGAATGCGCGGTGCGCCTCCGCAGACAGCTCACCCTTCTCGGAATCCGTCTTGGCCGCCGCCGACAAGCGAAGATAGAGCTCGCCGACGGCCGTGCGCAGGTGCGCGTCCGCATCCGGGCGCAGTCGCAGCGCGCGCGCTTCGGCGCGAGCACCCGCCACGTCGCTCGCGTCCTCCAACGCGTCGAGCAACGCGAGCGCGACCGCGAAGTCGTCTGGCCACTCCGCGCTCATGGCGCGTAGAGTCGTGACGCGCTCGCCGGGCGATTTTGCATCATGAACAGCGCGGGCCAGCAGCGACGGATCGACGACCTTGAGCCCGAGCGCCTGATGCAGCTCGCGCATTTGCTGAGGCGTGTGCACACGCCCCAAAATTCCCCGATAAATGGCGTCATTTGCGCCCAAATCTCGCGACATGAGGCGCCACAGGTTGACCTGACTCGTCACGCTCGGCAGCTCGTCCAAGAGCAACGTCAGCAGCCGTGACCGCTCGCGCCACGTCGGGGCTTCACAGTCTGCCAAGGCGCGCCGATACACACTCGCGATGCGGCCTACGTCGCCCCCTACGGCCTGCAAACGCTCGCGCCAGAGTGTCACGCGGTCGGCCAGCGGCACATCGGCGGCGCTGCTACAACCGAGCAGCGAGCGCGGCAGATCGCCGACGGAGATGGAGAGATTCAGCCCCGACAACGCGACCGGCGGCGCTTTTTCCGTGCTCGCGGAGCGCGCATGCGCCGGAGCCGCCGCTTGTCCAACACCGTTGGGTGCACCGCGTCCCCCGCCACCTGGTCCAACGCCGACCAAGCCCAACCGACCCTTGCCGAAGACCGCACCGCCAGTGAGCGCCGTCGCCTGCTTCGCGCTGGCAACCGTCGCTCCGTCCAGCGCGCTCATCGCCAGCTCGCCGCTCTTCAAGGTTCCCTGCGCGGGCGCCGCTGATGCCGCGGTCCGCGCCGGGGCGTTACTTTCGCCGAGATTTCCGGCATATTCGTTGCCCCCGCTGGGAGCTTTCGTCGCCGGCGCGTCTACCATTTTCTCGGGCGGTGCGGGCGCAGCCGCAGCCGAGACTGGCTCGGGATTGTCGGCGGGCCCCCTGACCGCATAGCGAGCTCCCGCCTTTTCCTGGGCTGGATTCCCCATTGAACCTTCTTCGCCCTTGGCGCGCGTACCGGTGCCCCCCTCCTTGTTGTCCGCAGTGACCTCAGTCGGTGCGCTGGGCTCGCGGTCTTGCTTTTGAGTGAGCTGGTCGCGCTGCGCTTGGAACTCTGCTTGCTCTTCCGGGCTCATCTCGCTGCGCGTCGGCACGTAGAACGAGGTCACCGGCGTGAGGATGCCGTTGCGCACGCCGAGGTCCACCATGGCCGCGCGCCCTTCGCCGTCACGCAACATCTGCGCGAGGCGTGCCTCGGCCCAGCGTCGACGCAGGTCGCCGTGGTCGTCCTGCATGGTGAACGTGAGTGGCAATTCGCGGGCCCCGAAGCCGCCTGAGATCTTGACGCTCTTGGGCTCCGCGCCGCCCGCGAGCCGCCCCACGACGAGCAGCGTCTCGTCGCTGACCATGGCCCCCGGTTCACGCGGGAAAACCCGCTCAACCGCCGGACCGAGGTCGACGTGCACGTCGAGCCAAGTGGGACGCTCGGCTTCTTCGAGCACGCGCAGCGCAGCGCGCGCCGCTTGATTGGCGTCGCTGACGCGCTCGGCGAAACCGCCCTGCGCCAGACCCGACAAGAGGTCCAAGTGCGCGTCGTCGCCGACGCCCAGCGCGAACAGACGCACCGGGTGAGTCATTTTTTCGAGCCGCTCGCGGAGCGCCACGAGTGACAGCTCGCCCACCGTAGGCCGTCCGTCGCCGATGTACACCACGGCCTGCTCGCGCGTCGGATCGAACCCGTCAGCCGCGCTCGCGATCATCGCGCCCAGATCGCTCGCGCCGCCACGCTCCAGGTGCCCGAGCTCGCTCAGCACGCGTCGACGAAGTGCTTCATCGACCTTTGCGGGTTTGTCCAGACCGGGAACCACCGCTCGCAGAGCGTCGTCACCCGCCCACACGAGCAGCCGGTCTTCATCACCCAAATGAGTGATTAACGCGCGCGTCGCCGCACGAGCGATAGCCAAAGACTCCGGCTCGGTAGCGGCGGAAGCGTCCACCACGAGCGCTAGATCGAGCCCGGGAGCCGTGCGCCGAGCGAGCTCACGGCGCACTGGAACCAGCACGTAATCCGCTTCTTTCTGGGCGTTCTCGCTGGCTGCGCTGCGCTCGTTCGGCGGTAACACGGCCAGGTCGGGCGCGTGTTTTGCGCGAAACGCCCGCGCTGCCTTGGGCCCATCGTCGAACAGCTCGAGCGCCAGATCGGCCCGAGGCACGAAGTCCTGCCGGCGCACGAAGAGCGAGTTGCCCTGACGCACGCCCGTCATTCCCGCGCGCACCTCTTTGGCGCCCGCGCGCTCCAGATCGAAAGACACCGTGAGCTCCTCGATGTGCGGCAAGCTCGCCTCGGCGCCCTCAGCCGCCATCGGATAGACGTACAAACGACGCTCTGCGTTCGGACCCGTGCGGTCGAGCCACTCCGCATAGCGCACGACGACGCGACGCGACGCGCCCGGCCCAATCGGATACAGCCGCGCGCGGTACGCGCCGGGTGCGTCCCACTCGAGGAGCGCTGGGTCCTCCGTGCTGCCTTGGTAGACGTTCTGCTGATATTGCGCGGCCGCCGCGGCGCGCTCCTTGACGTGTCCCCAAACCACGACGCCGTCGCGGTCCACACCGAAGCGCTCGAGCGTGGCGCCCTCGGGCGTGCGAAAACCGTACATGCCCTCCACCGTGTCGGAGCTCGGATTGAAGAAGGTCTGATCGACCTCGGTGACCGCAAAATCACCGTCGAATGTCACGTGCACCGCCAGCCGTTGAATGGCCAGCGGAAAGCGCGGCGCGCCCTGCTCACCTGGGCGGCGCGCGCCCACGGTCCCAACGCCGTAGGGCGCAGGCGCAGCCGCGCGGTCAGTCGTCGCTAGCCCGCCGGTCCAATCTTCGAACGCGCTCACCGGGCTCACTGTCGGCGCGCCGGTCACCGGCAACACGAGCGCCTCGCCGGCGCGCGCACGAGCGCCCGAAGCACGTGCTTCACCCGTCAGCACGTACGCGTGCACATTGCCGTCGGCGAGCACGTCGACACTGGTGCGTACCTGAGTGAGGGACAAGGCGCCGCGCGGCGTCTCGAGCTCGGTGCTCGTGTCAGCCGGCGAGTCCAAGAACAAGCGGCCCGCGTCGACCTGCACGGACTTCGCGCGTAGAGTCAGCGCAGCCGGACCGCGCACGAGCAGAGTCGCGCCACCGTCGCGACGAAGCCAGGCGAGCCCATTGGCGTCGATGCGCACGCGCGCTCCATCAGCCAGCCGTTCGCGAAAATAGGGCTCACGCTCGGCTTCCCCCGGCGGCGTCACGTGCACACCGCTGCGCACGGTGCGCAGCTCCGCCCAGGTGATCGAGTGCGGCTCGAGCGGCCGCTCCGCCTTGCGACAGCCCAACGGCCACGAAAGAAGCAAGATTGTCAGTAGCGGCGCCCAGCTTCGCGAGCGCCAAACCCTCAGCCAAAAGGACGCGACGAGCATGCTCTAGTTCCTTGGACGCTGGACGCGCACAAAAGTTCTGACGATGAGACGGAAAACCCTCGCTCCGCCTTGGCTCGCAAGTGACGAGCACGACCGTTTACAAGAGTCCGCCTAGTTTCTCGAGTCAATCAAACGCGCCAGAAATTCTGGGCTCCCGACGGGGCGAGACCCCAGAAATTTCCGGGGCTTTGGCTTGGTGCACTCATCCGCTGTTCTGTCTTGTGAGTGCGCTGAATCTTGGATTCAGCACACTAGCGGGGCCGTCCAGCACCGGTCACAGCCAGAGGATGTCTGGCACCGTACTTTCGGCGTCTTCGATCACGCGCTGCATCGCGAGCTCACTCAAATTCAGCTCACTCCGGCTGACCTCGAGGTCGAATTCATCGACCGCGTCGCCGGTCAGCAGCGTGCCCGCTTCGTCTACCGGGCCGACCACGCTGGCCCCGAAACGTTCGCTCAACTGGTCCGCCAGGTTGATCGCTGCGGCGACGCGCGATGTTTCGCCCGTGTGTAGGTGATGGTGGTGACCCACGACTTCTTGGATTTCGACCGGCAGTTGCCAGAGCTCGGTGATGATGCGCGACGCTTGCTCGTGCAGTCGGTCGATGTCGGGCCACAGCTGCAACAGCGGCGGGCTCGCTTCGGCCTCCACGTTGGACACGGCAAAGAGCAGCCCCGCAAAGCCGATGTCATGCAAGAGGCCGCACAAGAAGGCGTGTTCTTCATCCACCTTGGCGTGCCGACAGATGATGCGCGCGATGTACGCCGTGACCGTGCTGTGACGCCGGATCTGCTCGATCGTTTCACTATATTCGGCCAAGCTGAACACGCCTTGGTGGAGCGCGGTTTCGAACACCAGGTCGCGCACCGTGCGCACGCCGAGCCGGACGACGGCCTCTTTTAGCGAGCGAATGCGGGTGCGAGCCGCGTACAGCGGTGAGCCGATCAGACGCATCACGCCACCAGCGAGCATCTCGTCTTGTTCGAGCAAGCGTACGATGCGGTCGATCGTCGCGTCATCGCGGTTGGACAGCGACATCAGCTCGAGCGCGACGCTGGGCAACGGCGGAGGTCGATAATCCGGATTGTTGAAGGTCTCGATCAGCTCAGCGCCGAGCATGGCAACAATCAGGGATTCGGCCATGGCTTAGCTCACAAACAAAATCATGGCACTTCGTTGAGCTCGACGCCATCGAGCGAGATCGCCTTCGAGCCGTCGTTCAAGTATCCGGGATTGTCGAAGACCACACCGCCGCCGCCCTGTTCACGCAAGGTGCACGTCGCAATGTGCTCGAGGCCGTCCGACGAGGCGTTGCAATAAGGCGCGCCGCGCCACTCGACGCTCACGCGCTTCGGGGCTTTGAGCGTGACTTTGAGCTCGTATTTACCGGCATCGAGCGAAAAATAAATGCGCTTGTTGTTGTCGATCGGCAAGGCTTCGACCACCACCTTGCGCACGACGTCGACCTTGAAATCCTGGGACGCTTGGCCGGCGCGCGCGGTCAGGTTGGCGGTGCCGACGCTCTTCGGCACGAGCAGGCCATCTTTCGGGAACGCGACGCCAGCGTTCTTGGACACGAATGAGACGTCCACGTCCGTCAGCTCGGCGCCGGACTTGTCGAGCACGCGAACCTTC
>DATHOI010000207.1:0-3733 GCA_035485095.1 Polyangiaceae bacterium
GCCGGCGTCTTCGCTTGAAAGGGAAGCTCATGCATCCGAGAATGAGTCCGGCTTTCTACCTCGGCGCGTTCGTGTTGGCGTCCGTCGTTTCGATCGCGTCTTCTGGACCATGTCGCCAGCGTGTTTGCGGAGGGTCTGAACCAAGTGGCCAGAAACTCCGCGGTCGGTACGGTATTGACCGTTCAGCTCAGCCCACCCCTTGGTAGCAACTACCAACTACCAGGCAGTGTGCGTCAAGTATTGAGCCCGCTCTCGACGCAATTCGCGAAGTGCTCGAGGGCGCCTAGGCGACATCGGCAGCAATCCGCGCACCGCGTCCGCCCGCCCGGCGAAATCTGATGTTTAGTCTTAAACTTCGGATTTGAAATGCAAACAGGCGCCGCCGCGGGGTTGAGTCAAATGCGGCGAGTCCCTGTACGGGTTCCGCGAAAGCGCGCCGTTGGGCGTGAGGGCACGTCATGGCTCACTCCAGGCAGCAGTTTTGCAGTCTCAGTCTGACCGCCGCTGTCGAGGACGGTGTGCCGCTCAAGCTTGCGCTCGCGAAGGTTATCCGTGCGACCGGCGTGAAGGAGTTCTCGCAGAGCGTCGGCATGCCAAGCCCCAATGTCCTTCGTGCCATCAACCCCAAAAACAATCCAACTCAGGAAACGCTCGAACGCCTCTTGAAGCCATTTGGTCTTCGGATCGGCTTGGCTCAGATCAAGCAACGCCGAAAGGGGCGCGCCGCATAGCGTTCGTGGTCATTTGACCACGTTCGTATTGATGGTCACGCGTTACGTCGCTCGGCGGCACAACCTTCGGCGGCACAGCTAGTCGTCGAAACGCAGCACGGAGGTCAGCGTGTGCACGATGCGCGTCGCAGTCTGGCCTTGTTGGAAGCAGGCGTTTCGTTATTCGTGCACGATCAGGTTGGTCGCAATGAAGCTGTCGGCGCACGTGACGGGCACGGTGCCGTCGGGGAAGCACAGAGTCGCATCGCCCTCGACCGTGAACGTGCGACCGAGCTCCCAGGACGGCGTGGCGGCGTTCGAATTGTCGTCGAGAAATGAGCCGTTCGCAGTCTGTTGACCGAAGGAAATGGAAAACTGGCCTCGACAGCCGTTCGGCAACTGCACGGTCATGCCGCCTGTCGTTGTGTCTGGGGTGAGCATGCCGGTGGAGAGCGACTGTGGCGTGACGATCGCGCTGTCGTAACAGTCCACGTCTCCACCGCCCAGCGTGATGCTCGATTGCAGCACGGTGCCGGGGTTCAAATCACCCAGAGCCCCACAAGTCGGCGGCCGCAAATCATTCGGGGGTTGGGCGGGCAGCTCGCGAACGATGGTCGTCTGCACCACGTCACCGTTGTGTAGTCCCGCAAAGCTGTTGGTGCAGGTCGCTTCGAAACACCCCGCGCTCTGCAAAATTAGGAACGCGCCCACCGCATAACCAGCCGCCCTGAACATTCTCCGCACTAGAGCAAGCCCTGTACCAGCCTGCGCCGACGCGTTTCGCTCCATCTTTCCGCGCAAACGCTAGGGCGGCCGAGGAGCGGACCGTGACAACGCGGTCGCGCTTTGGGTCAGCGAACCGCTTACAAACTAACCCGCTGGACAGGGCGCGCCGGGCTCGAAGCTCTGCGTTACTTGGCCGTTCGCGTCTTGCTCGCGCGCTGAAATCGAGACGCGACCGCCGCCACCCGCTACGTCCAAAATGTAGTTGAAGCCTTCACGCATCGGGATCGAATAGTGAAGCTCCGGTAGCGTCGCCATGCTGGCGCTGACGTTGTCTGCGCCGCCCCAATGCTGCAAGTTCGTGACCTCATGGCAGCCGGGCAAGAGCGCAAATGAGTGCCCGAATTGAGCCACGCGCTCACCGTCCACGGACTCGACGGCGCCGACGAGCAATGCCACTTTTTCGCGCGGCAGCGTGGCGCCGTCGCCGTGCGGGTAAAGCGGATAGCCCGCCTCGCCCGCGCCCGAAAAGCAGTCGAGGAGCAACAACGCTAGCGACCCGAGAATGATTTTTCGCATCTGCCCCAAAGCGAGGCCTACAAATTATCGAAATTCGCGGCGGAGGGCAAGGCAGAGACAATACGAACCGAGACGGCTGCGGTCTCGCTCAGTGACGCCGAAGGCTTTGACGGCTGGTGCCGCGACCTGTGACCATCAACCCAAGCTCGTCACGGATGCGGCGAGTGCGCGTCGAATCGAATCCCGCGGGTGCGCGCGGCGCTTGGTTAGCAGCTCGCAGCGCCACGCCGCTCGACCGCGCTGAGCGCGTCAGCGGATCGAGCGGCTCGAGGGAAGGCTCAACGCTGCGCGGCTTCGGCGACGGTTTGGTCGCACGCTTGCGAGCCGGCTGCGGTCATGATCGTGCGACCGCGGCCGCTCGCCATGGTGCCGCACTTGGTGCACTTGTAAGACGTGAAGGCTCCGACGGGAGCACCAGAGAGTGCCCAGTCATGGGTGCGCGCTTCGCGCGGGAAGATGCCCTGCTTTGCTGATTTCATGAGTCACCCTACACACTTACCGCGCGCGCCGTGGGTTTATTCACGACCACGCTGAAATCCGGCGCCAAGCTGCTCGTTGCAGCGCCTTGATGCCCGGGATCGAACGGGTCGAAGCCCTCGCCGCTGGCGCCGATCAGTGTGAAGAGGACGTCAAACTGCGAGTTTCGTAAGGGACCGTTACTTTGGCCGCTTCTTGCGATTTAAGAAAGCATTTCTGAGGCGACGCCATTCTCTTACTGCGCCGTGTACGTGCCTGCACCCCAGTAAGGGAAGTAAAAGCGATGACCTATCCGCGACCGTTGCTCGCAATCTCACTCTTCGGGCTCGTTGCTGGCTGCTCAGCGAACAGCGCGACAACTAACGGTGGCGAGAGCGAGAGCGGAAACGGATCGGTGTCCGCTGCGGGCAATCCTGCCGTCGAGAACGGCGGGGGCGCAGCCAACGCGGGCGCGACGCAAACGCAAGGCGGCAACTCCGTCGCTGGCGCTCAAACCACGAGCGGCGGCGGGTCGTCGGGCGGCGGTGCTCCCGCTGCAGCTGGCGCGAGTGGTTCGAATGGTTCGAGCGGCTCGAGTGGTGCGGGTACGAGCCGCGCGGGCGCGGGCGGCACTGGGTCGGCCAATGGCGGCGCAGCAAACGGCGGTAGCACCTCCGGCGGCGCGGCTGGCAGCACGTCGAGCGCCGGCGCAACGGGCGCGGCGGGTAGCGCAGGCAGTAGTTGCACCGGTCCCGTTGGCACCATTGCGGGCGCGCTGGCGACGGGCGTCGCCTTCACCGACACCGACGGCAAGGCCGTCAATGCGCACGGCGGCGGCATCATCCAAGTGGGTGATACCTTTTACATGCACGGTGAGTACTTCTTACCGGGGTCGACCACCGACGATTTCAACGGATTTTCCATGTACTCGTCCAAGGACATGGCGACCTGGAAGAACGAGGGCATCATCTTGCCACAGCAGCCGGCCTGCACGGGCACGCAGAGCCCCACCTGCGGCGCGCTCGGCCCGGTGACGAAGGGCGAGCGCCCGCACATCATCAAGTGCCCGTCGACCGGTGAGTACGTGCTCTACGCGCACGCCGCGTCGGAAGACTACCAAACGTGGAAGGCAGTCGTTTACGCAACGTCGACCACCGTCAATGGCAAATACAGCTACAAGGGGCCGCTCACCAACTCGAACGGCGCGATCGCCGCGCACAGCGACATGAGCGCCTATGCGGACAACACCGGCGCGTACGTCGTCA
>DATHOI010000208.1:0-3586 GCA_035485095.1 Polyangiaceae bacterium
CGAGATCGACACCCAGCGTGCGACCAAAGCCGCGGCACGCCGGACACGCGCCGAGCGGTGATTCGTAGGAAAACAAACCAGGCCGCGCCGGCGCGAGCTCGATGCCGCATTCCGGACACGAAAGGCCTCGCTTGAGCTGAAATTGGCTACTGTCGGAGTGAATGTGAGCGACGCCGCCGGAGCGCAGCCAGGCTGCCTCGATGCCTTGCGCCAGGCGTTTTTCGTCTTTTCCGCTGCCGATGCGATCGATGATCACTTCCAGCTGGCCGCTCTTGATGGCGAGCGACGGCTTGAGCGAATCGAGATCTTCCGTCTTGCCCGCGAGCCAAAGGCGACGATAGCCGTCGCGCAGCAGCGCCTCGCGCACTTCCAAATAGGCTTCGGTGCCAGGTACGCGCACCGGGTACGTCACCACTCCGCGCGCGCTGCCCAAATTCTGCGACGCGGTGTGAGCCGCTGTCTGCACGTCGAGCGCCCGCGCCTCGAAACCGTGCTCGGGACATACGGGACGTGCCTCGCGCAGAAAGAGCGCGGCGAGGTAGGGCTCGAGATCGGCCATCGTCGCGACGGTGGAGCGTGAGCTCTTGATCGGCGCGCGGCGATCCACCGCGATGCCCGCGGGGACCGGCTCGAGGCGCTTCATGGGCGGGCGTTCGAGGCGCTCTAGGAATTGACGCGCGTACGGGCTGAAACTCTCGACGAAGCGACGCTGGCCTTCAGCGTACAGCGTGTCCATCGCGAGGCTGCTCTTGCCAGCGCCGGAAACCCCCGTGATGACCACGACCTCACCTGGTACGAGCTCGAGATCGATGCTCTTCAGGTTGTGGGTCTGAGCGCCCTCGAGAACGGTCGGTAGCATTTCGGGGCAGCAATCTTGGGGCAGAACCCGCGAACCGCCAGACATTATCTCGGGCGCTGCCAAGCAATGTCATCCTGTGCCCAAAACTGGCCGCGCGAAGGCGCAAAGTTGCGCATCGCCGGCTGCACGGCATAGTGCTCGCCCCTCGGCGATGGCCTCACCCAAAAAACAAGAGCTCGGCGATCGGCTGGTGTCCAAGAACCGCCGCGCGACCTTCGACTACGAGTTGAAGGAAACGCTCGAGGTTGGCCTGGTGCTGATCGGCAGTGAGGTGCGCGCGCTCCGCGAAGGCCCCGCAAATTTGGTCGAGGCCTGGGTGGAGCTCGACCGCCGCGGCGAAGCTTGGGTGAAGGGAATGCGCATCGCGCACCTCAAGCACGCCGCTTTTGGGCACGAAGAAGTGCGTACGCGAAAGCTGCTCATGCACAAGGAGCAGATCGAGCGGCTCAAGAGCAGCGTCGACCGCGAAGGGATGACCGTCGTCGTCACCAAGTGCTACTTCAAGAACAACCGCGCAAAGCTGGAGATTGCGCTAGCACGCGGCAAGAAGGATCACGACAAGCGCCAAACCTTGCGTGAAAAGGATTCGCTCAAAGAGGCGCGCGCAGCCATGCAACGAGGCCGCAAGGCATGAGCGAGGCTGTGCACGTTCCGCTCACGCTCGCGAACGGCGGACCTGCCGCCATCGTCGAGAACCAGGGCGACCATGTCGTCGTGCGCTCGAGCGTGCCCTCGCCGCCGGGCTCGACGCTCGCACTGAGCCAGCAAGGGCTCTCGGTGCAGGTCAAAGTGCGCGGCTGCAAGCGTATGGCCGAGGGCGACCTGCCGTTTCGCATCGAAGGCCGCCTCGTGAGTTTGACGCGCACGGCGCGCGAGCAGCTCTTTGGCGTGAAGCCAAACGGCGCCTAGCGACGCCCGAGCCGCATCGAGCGACGCAGCTTGGGCCTTCCTCAACCGGGCGTGAACACCACGCCTAGGTCGAACGACAACCACATGCCGCGCAGGCGATCCTCGCCACCCGACACCGGCTCGAAGGGCAACTCGCGGAGCACCAGGCCGACGGACGAGCCCACGCTGAGCCGCAATCTGCGGTCCAAGCGCGGCTCGAACCGAATCGAACCCGCGGCGCGTGCCGACCAAGTCTCGTTCTGATCGACAATCGCATCCACGCCACGCACGTCGCCAAAGCGAACCCAAGCCGCGGCGAGATCGAAGCCCAGATCGAGGTCGAGCGCGTCACTGAGCGGCAGACGCACGCTGGGCGTCAGCGACAGCTCGAGCCATTCCATTTTCGATGCGTCCGGCGCGCCGCCGGCGAGCCAGGCGAGCCCACCATCGACGCGAGCGCGCTTCGCAAAGCTCCACTGACCGAGCAAGCGCGGGCCGATCAGCGCGGCCGACAGGCTCCCAATGTCCGCGACCTCGAGGCTCGAGCGCAGAGCGAGCGGTCCGTCGAGCGTGCGGCGCGCTTCGCGGGCTCGAGCGAGCGAGGCAGCCCGCGCCTCACTTCGCTCGCGCTCGGCCTGCACTTGGAGCTTCCTTTGCAGGCGGCGTACGAGCTCGGCCGCCGCCAGTGCGACGCGACGGGCACCGAGCTGACCCGCCGCGTTTTTGCCAGAAACTACGCGCGCGCCGTGAAATTCCCCGCGCTCCCAGAGCTCGACCCGCAAATCCTGACCGACTTGCACGACTCGAAAGAAGAGCGACGAGCGCGAGCGCTTCGCCGACTCGAGCTGCGGCACCTTCACGTCCGCGAGCTCGAGCGCGATCAAGCGGCGAGTCGCGCGAGCGTCGAGCAAGCTCTCAGCGCCGTCGCCAATTTCGACCGCAACCGGCGCTTCGAGCGCGAGGCTCGGCTGGGCTCGCAGCAGCACAGCGCTCAGACAGAGCGCGCCGAGCCAGCAACCAACGCGGCGCTCAGGGCGCGACGCTGCTTGGCGCGGGAGCGGGGCTCGAGCTCGGTGCGGCTTGGGTTTCGTCGTTGTCGTCTTCCGGATCGTCGTGCGCGGCTTCGGACTTTGCGCCCGCGTCACGGCCTTTGGAGGCCAGAGCACTGGCGGCCCTTCGGAACTCGCCGAGGCGCCGGCCGTGGGGGAAGTCTCGCGCATAATCTTCCACCAGTTGCGTCACGAGCTCGGCATCGCCTTCGGCAAGCGCCACATCGACCTGGCGAGCCGCCGCATCTTCGGCGAAATCACCCGTGGGAGACAAGCGCCGATACAGCGCAAAGGCCTGCGCCGCACCCGGTTGGTCACCCGCTTGATCGAGCAAATTGCCCAATGTCCAGGCGGCCAGCGGGGCCTCCGGGGCCTCCGGATGCGAGAGGACTTGGCGGAGTGCGCGTGTCGCCTGGCCGCGCTCGCCAGAAGCGCGGGCCACGTCGACCAAGCTCATCAGCTCCGAGGGTGAAGCGTGCGCCATGGCCACGTCGAACCCACCCTGCTGATCGAGCGCGCGGCGCGCGCCCGCAAAATCCCCCACCTCGACCAAGCGCTGCCACTCTGGAGTCGGCGCGGGTGCCGAAGCCACGTACGGCGCGCTGTCGCTGGACGCGAAAGAAAGTGGCTCGCTCGGCAGCGCGCCCGCGAGCGCGGCGTGATGCCCATGCCCACGCATGGCTTTTACTTGGGGCACCAATGCTTCCGGCTCAGCCGCGCTCTGCGCAGGCGCGGGCCCGGCCGGGCGCGCTGCTTGCGCCAGCGGCTCAGCGCGCAACCCCGGCAGTGC
>DATHOI010000209.1:0-6826 GCA_035485095.1 Polyangiaceae bacterium
GCGACTGTCCTCGAGGTTGGCGCCCGCCGACAGAACCAGGGAGGAGATCTCGTTCACTAGGCCCGGCCGGTCGGGCCCGACCGCGGTGAGGACCAAGTAGCTTTTGTCGGCCATGGCCATACCGGTAGCCAAAGCCGGTCAGGGGAGCAACCCAGGGCAGGGCGGCGAGCCGTAAACGTCAGCTCCGGATGCGCGCGACGACCCGCTCGAAGGCCTCCAAGAAGCGGCGCGCGTCGCCCGTTTTCTGAATCGCACCGACGGCGCCAGTGGCGCTGAGCTTGCCTTGCAATTCACTCGCCTCGAGCGACGAGTACAAGATGATGGCGACGTCTTTGGTGGCGCGGCGCTTCTTCAAGAGCTGCGCTAGGTCCACACCGGTCAGGGCCGGCATGTTGATGTCGAGCAGAATCACGTCCGGTTGAAACTCCGCGGTCCATTGTGACGTTCCGAGGGCTTCTTCGCGCGTGTGCACGGTGTACCCCGCGCCCTCGAGTCGCTCCTTGGTGACCTCCAGCACGATCGGGTCGTCGTCCACGATCAACACAGTGCCGCGACTCATCCTGTAGCTCCCGACCGCCCGGCGCGACGCACAACCTTGCTCGCGGCTACGAGGCCCGAGGGTGATTTGCTGGAGGAACTGCCGGCGGTGGGCACGTGGGGAGCCTAGACGGCTGGTTTGCCGCTAAATGAACCTATGCTCCGGAAACGGCCATGGAGCACGCTGAGATAAGCACGAAGCCGCCGGCTTTCGTGTCGTTAATTCCGGAAACCATTAATCTTTAGGCGGCACCCGCGACGCGATCAGGCCGGCGAGCCAATGGCGGCTTGCGCGCTCATTCTTGCTCAGCTTCAGACTCGAATGCGTAAAAACCGAGCTGAAGCCATGACAGAATTGTAGGACCCCGCGCTCGTCACTGCCTCGAAGCGCACCGCCGCCCGCCTTGCCCCCCTCATCCGCCGCCAGCGCACCAGAGTCCACGTCGTCTCTGGTGCCCAGCAGTGACGCCGCCGATCAGGCTCAGAAGCGGCGCCTGCTCTCCAGCGCTCGGATCAAGCTCGCGCTCACGCTCTTCGTTACGGCGCTGATCTTGGCGCTGTCGGGCATGATTTTCGTGCTCGTGTCGAGCATCTTTGCGACGCTGTCGCCGTCGGTGCGAGCAGATCTCGAGTGGAAGGCGAAGCACGGCGCAGCCGAGCTTTCGAATTCGGCCGAGCTCGGCATCGCGGCCCGCGACTCGGACGAGATCTCGCGCGCTTTCGAACCGTACTACCCGGACAGCGACGTGCGTTTCATCGTCGCGACGACGGACAGCGGGCAGGTCTTGATTGCGCACGGCACGGCGCCACCGCACGTCGAGAGCTTGTTCGCTGGACCCGCGGGGGCCACTCTCGTCGGCGAAGACTCGGTCTCGAGCTGGCAAGCGGTGAACATCGAAGGCAGTGTCGTCGGGCGCGTCGCGGTGCTGGTATCGACGGCGCGAGTGGCCGCTGGCGCGCAGCTCAAGCGCAGTATCTTGGTCACGGCGGGGATCGGCCTGGTCGCGGCGCTTTTGGCCAGCCTGGTGTTCGTGAATTTTTACATCGGCCCGATCATTCGCGTGACCGAGAGCGCCTTCCGCCGACTCGAGAAGACGACCCTTCAGGCGCTCGAGGCGACCCGGCTGAAGAGCGAGTTTTTGGCCAACATGAGCCATGAAATCCGCACGCCGATGAACGGCGTGCTCGGGATGACGGAGCTCCTGCTGCGCAGCCAGCTCGACGGAAAACAGCGCCGGTTCGCCGAAACGGTGCAGAGCTCCGCGCAGAGCTTGATGACCATCGTCAACGATATCTTGGATTTTTCCAAGGTCGAGGCAGGCAAATTGGAGCTCGCGCGCGTGCCTGCGGCGCTCGACGGGTTGCTGGAAGAGGTCGCGGAATTGTTCGCGCCACGCGCCATCGCGAAAGGGCTTCAGATCGTGTGCGAGATTGGCAGAACTCTGCCCGACGAGGTCGTGTGCGATCCCAACCGCCTGCGCCAGGTTCTGTCCAATATCGTGGGCAACGCCGTGAAGTTCACCGATCACGGTGAAGTCGTGATCCGCGCTTTCAAACAGAAGGGTAGCGAGCGCTCGCAGTTGCGCTTCGAGGTCGAAGACACCGGTATCGGCATCAAGCTCGAGGATCGCCCGAAATTGTTCGACGCTTTCTCGCAACTCGACGGCTCACTGACGCGCAAATACGGTGGCACCGGGCTGGGGCTCGCGATCTCGAAGCGCTTGGTGGAGCTGTCGGGCGGTACAATTGGCGTCGAAGCAGGGTCGAAGGGAGGCAGCTTATTTTGGTTTACTCTGCCGCTCGAGCCCGGCACTCGCGAGCGGCAATCACCGCGGCTGAGCGTGCACGGGCGAGCGTTGGTGATCGACGAAAGTGACAGCTATCGCCGCCTTTTATCGGACTATTTGCAGCGTTTCGGGCTCGAGACAGAAACGTGCGCGTCGCCGGAGGAAGCCGAGCCCCTCTTGGAGGACGCGCACAGCGAGGCGTTTCGGTTGCTGGTCGCCGATGCCCGGACGTGTCCCAGCGATGCCCTACGCCGCCTCGTTCTGCGCGAGCCCAGGCCGGCGTTACTACGGCTCGCCTCACTCGAGGATTCTCTGTCGCAAGACGTACAACGTGCCGACGTCGTCGGCTCGCTGATCACCAAGCCGATTCGGCTCGCCGATCTCAGCGCGGCGGTCGAGCGGCTGCTTGCCCCCGGAAGCGCGGCGCGCCGCTCGAGCAAAAAACGCGTCGCGCGCGCCACGAGCAGCCCGCTCTTGCGGCACGTCCTCGTGGCCGAAGACAACCGTGTGAATCAGGAGGTCTTGAGCGAGATGCTGCGCGAGCTCGGCTATACCGCCGACCTGGTCGACAATGGCCGAGCCGCCCTGGCGGCGCTCGAGCAGGGGCAGTACGCGCTGGTCTTGATGGATTGCCAGATGCCAGAGCTCGACGGCTACCAAGCCACGCGCGCGCTTCGCGCTCGTGAGAAGCCAGGTGAACACCTGCCGGTGGTCGCCGTCACCGCACACGCGCTGGTCGGCGATCGCAAAAAAGCCCTCGATGCCGGCATGGACGACAGCCTGTCCAAGCCCATCAGCTCGGAGGGCTTGCAGGCGATGCTCGAACGCTGGGGCAAGCTCGTCGAGGCGCCCACATCCGACGCGCCGGTCGCAACGCGCACGCCGGGCGTCGGAGCGGCGACCACAGGCGCAGCCGTAGCGCCGATGGCGACCGGGGCGTTGCCTTCGCCGCAGCTACACGACCTGAATCCAGACGTGCAGCGCAGCGCTGCCGTCACGAAGCTATTCTTGAAGCACGGCGAGCTTCAAGTGGCGGAGCTGCTCCGCGCGATCGCGGCCGATGACCGCGAACTCTTGCAACGCACGGCCCACAAGCTCAAGGGCAGCGCCGTCGTGGTGGGGGCGGAAGTGCTAGCCGCACTATGCGCGTTGCTAGAAGCGTGCCCCGATGAGCGCGCGAAGCTCGCGCCGGAGCTCGAGCAAGCATTCGAGCGCGTGCAGCAGTTGCTCTCGCCTCGAGCCGACTAGAGGCCGAGGAAATCGAAGAAATCTGCGGCTGTTTGCGGCTTTCGGCCGCGTTTCTTGCGCTCCGCTTGGCGCGCGTTCCAGCTCGCGACCTTCTCCTGATAGCTGCGCGTCGCTTCGGTGTGCTTCTGGTGCAGCTCGCGAATTTTCCCGAGGTCGTTCCTGCCGTCGAGCTCGTACTTGCACTCGGTTGCGTCGATGAGCTTGAGCCGGCGCAGCTTGCCTGACTCCGTAAAGCTCGGGTCGAACGGAAAAATGCGACACCCGAGCGGGCGCTGGCCGTAGATCGTACAACGGTCGTCCGAGCCCAAGTAGCGACAGCCGCCACCCTCGTGGCGCAGCACCATCACCCGCTTGCCCTGACGCAGCATGACGAAGGCCTCAGGCTCGTCGTCCATGTCGATGCCGTCGCGATCGACCCAGCGCACCAGATCGCTCGTGGGCTCACCGGTGTGACGCGTGATGCGCTTGATGTCCGAGTCCGTGACTGGAAGGAGCGGATCTTTGCAACAATTGCCGCACTGCGTGCAGCGGAACTTCAGAAACTTCTCGCCCGTGGCCACTCGCTTTCGTTTCTATCAAAGACCCGGACGCCGGTCGAGTGTCACACGCCCCGAGCTTTGCGAATGACGGCGACCCTTGGGCGCGCTCGGCCGCGCCCGGCGCGCTGGCAAAACAAGCGAGAACCGGGCGCCAACGGCCACAGATGACGCGACAGCGCTAGATCTCGAAACGACACTGACGAAAGATAGAGCGTCCCCGACGGCGTTCGGCCCATGCTCGAATCTGCGGCTCCCCGGACGGCCACTCCACCATGCTGACGAAGTTGCTCCCCCACTCTTGCCTCCTCGGCGGTGTGCTGTGCTGCGCGGTCAGCGCGTGCACGCTGGGACCGGAGCCCGACTATCGGCCGATGCCGCCCGCACCCGCCGTTTCGCAAGAGCTGGCACAGCGAACGCGCGAGCTGTACGCAGCGCTATCGAGCGGGCACCCGGAGCGCGCGTCGCTGCTGTACTCACAGGAGCCAGGCCGGGTATTCGTGGGCATCGGGGGCGAGGACTTCCGCACATCGTCCGAGCCGCGCGGAGTCGCAACGGAGGAATGGTTCATCGAGCCGGGGAGCTTCATCGTGCCGGGTGAGCTGATCGCTTATTCCGATCGTGAGGCGGGTTGGGTCGTCGATCGTCCGACTATCCGCCTGCGCAACGGTACGGAGCTGCACGCGCGGCTCACGTTGCTCTGGCGTAACGAATACGGCATCTGGAAGATCGTGCACACGCACCTCTCGCTGGCGCACTGAAAAGCACGACATTGTCGCGCTGCGCTCGCGCGACACGCGACGCGAATGCGGCCGAGCACCGAGCGCCGCACTGGCGCGCCCCGAATACCGGCAGATTCGGCCACGGGACCCCACGCCATCCCCAAAATGATCTACACTCGTAGCTGAATGTCGCTCAAGATCGATCAGGACCATTCCCGGTTCCGCAATATCGTTCGCGGCAAGATTCGCCAAAACCTGCGTCGCTACATCTCGCAAGGCGAGATGCTCGGACGAAAGGGCAAGGATCTGGTCTCGATCCCCATTCCCCAGATCGACATCCCCCGCTTCACCTTTGGTGACAAGCAAAAGGGCGGCGTCGGACAGGGCAAGGGTGACGCGGGCGACCCCGTCGGCGGCGAAGAAGGCGAAGGCGAGGACGGCGCAGGCCAGGCCGGCAAGGACGCGGGCGACCATGTTCTCGAGGTCGACATCACGCTGGACGAGCTAGCCGACATCCTCGGCGAGGAGCTCGAGCTGCCGGCCATCGAAAACAAGGGCAAGAGCCGGATCATCGCGGCCAAGGATCGCTACACCGGCATTCGCCGTATCGGGCCCGAATCTCTGCGTCACTTCAAGCGCACGTACAAAGAGGCGTTGCGGCGTTCGATCGCCAGCGGCGTGTACGACCCGGGTAACCCGATGATCGTCCCGCAAAAGGAAGACAAGCGTTTCCGCTCTTGGAAGGAAGACCACGAGCCCGTCGCCAATGCGGTCATCCTGTACATGATGGACGTGTCCGGCTCGATGGGCGACGAACAGAAAGAGATCGTCCGGATCGAGAGCTTTTGGATCGATACCTGGCTCCGACGCCAATATCAGGGCCTCGAGTCCCGCTACATCATCCACGACGCGGTCGCGCGCGAGGTCGATCGGGAGACGTTCTTTCGCACTCGTGAATCGGGTGGCACCATGATTTCGAGTGCTTACCGCTTGTGCGCGCAGATCATCGACGAGCACTACCCGGCCGCGGAATGGAACATCTATCCATTTCATTTCTCGGACGGCGACAATTGGTCGATGGACGACACGCTCACCTGCATCGAGCTGATGAAGAAAGAGATTTTGCCGAAGGTGAACATGTTCGCCTACGGCCAAGTCGAGAGCCCGTACGGCTCGGGGCAATTCGTGAAGGATCTGCGAGAGCATTTCTCGACCGACGAACGCGTGATCACGAGTGAGATCCGCGATCGCGACGCCGTCGTGGGCAGCATCAAAGAGTTCTTGGGCAAGGGAAAGTAATGTCGCAATTTGCCACCAACACCACGCTGCCGCGCTACCTGAGGGACGAGCAGGAAAAGGTCGAGAAGATCGCGAAGGCGCACGGGCTGGATTTCTTTCCCGTCGTATTCGAGATGCTGAGCTACGACCACATGAATGAAATCGCCGCCTATGGCGGCTTTCCGAATCGCTACCCGCATTGGCGCTTCGGCATGGAATACGAGCGTCTGAGCAAGAGCTACGAATATGGCCTCTCGAAAATCTACGAGATGGTCATCAACAACAATCCTTCGTACGCCTACTTGCTCGAGGGCAATAGCCTCACCGATCAGAAGCTCGTCATGTGCCACGTCTTCGGGCACGTGGATTTTTTCAAGAACAACTTCGCGTTCCGCGCGACCGATCTGGACGCGGGCGAGCACATCGCAGACCCGGTGGGCCGGCGCAAAGAGTACGACCCAAACCGCCGCTGGGTGGACAAGATGGCCAATCACGGCTCGGCCGTGCGGCGCATCGTCGATCGCTATGGCATCCACAAAGTGGAGGAGTTCGTCGACGTCTGCTTGTCACTCGAGAACTTGATCGATCCGTGGTCTCGCTTCGTCGTGCGCCGCCGTGAGTCGCAAACCGATGAAGAGCCTGAGCAAGTGGAGGTGCCTCGCCTCAAGTCGAAAGACTACATGGACGAGTTCATCAACCCGAGCGAGTACATCGAAGA
>DATHOI010000210.1:0-7478 GCA_035485095.1 Polyangiaceae bacterium
TGGCTTCGGCCGCGATTTCATCTTCACGAATCGCGATCAGGGAGCGGCCTGTCTGAGAAAATGTCAGGTTGTGAATCAGAACGACGATCACCGCGACCCAGGCGTAAACCCAAAAGAAGTTGGTGTAGGCGGGCAAGCCCGACGGATCGTCGCCGAAGTAGCCCGTAGCGGCGCCCAGGAACGTGGCGTTGTTGAACAGGATGCGGATGATCTCGCCGAAGCCCAGAGTGACGACGGCCAGATAGTCGCCGCGCAACCGCAAGCTCGGCATGCCGACGACGAGCCCAGAAATCCCGGCGAATAGCGCGCCGACGAGGAGGGCCGCATTGAAGATCACTGCGTTCGCAAGCACGCCCTGGCCGAGTACGCCGTGTAGCGGCCCGGCAATTCTAACGCCCACGTAAGCCGCGCTGTAGGCCCCAACTGCCATGAAGCCTGCATGGCCGATGGAGAATTGGCCGGTAGTGCCATTGATCAGATTGAGGCCGACGGCGAGAATGATGTTGATGCCGGCCAAGAGCACGATGCGCTGCACGTAGTCGTTCAGACCGTGCTCGAGGCCGAACTGCAGCCCGTAGATCGCGAGCAGCACACCTAGAGTCGCGACGAGGCGAAGAGCGAGCCGCATCACACTTTTTCGACCCGGACGACGCCGAGCAGTCCTTCCGGCTTCAGCAGCAGGATGCCGATCAGAATCAGGAACGTGATGGCGTCGCGATACGCGGGGGACAGGTAGCCAGCCGTGAGTTGTTCCGCCAAACCGATCAGCAGTCCGCCCACTACCGCGCCCGGAATGCTGCCAATTCCCCCCAAAACGGCGGCCACGAAGGCCTTCAGGCCGGTGAGCACGCCCATCAACGGGTTGATCGTGATTTGGTCCAGACCGAACAGAATGCCTCCGGCGGCGGCGAGCCCGGAGCCGATCGCGAACGTGGAGCGGATCACGCGATTGGTGTCGATGCCCATCAGCTTGGCGGCGTCGATGTTGAACGACAACGCTCGCATGGCCCTCCCCGTCCAAGTCTTCTGTACCAATAGGTGCAGACCGAGCATCAGCGCGAGCGCCACGCCGAAGATCGTCAATTTGATATTGGTGACGATCACTCCGAGCACCTCGAAGCGCACCTCTCGCAAGATGGCTGGGTAACGTTGCGGATTCGGAGAGAACACGAGCATGCCGGCGTTCTGCAGGAATAGGCTCACCCCGATTGCGGTGATCAAGGGTGTCAGTCGTGGCGCGTTGCGTACTGGCCGGTACGCCAAGAACTCGATGAGCACGCCCAACACGGCGGCGGCGGCCATCGCAACGACCAACACGAGTAACGCTAAATACAGCGGAAAACTGCGGCCGCTGGCTTCGAACGCATCGATGCCCAGCGCGCTGGCGGCGTACAAGCCAGTGTATGCGCCGACCATGAACACTTCGCCGTGCGCGAAATTGATGAGCTTCAAGATGCCGTAGACCATCGTGTAGCCCAACGCGATGAGCGCGTAGATCGACCCGAGCGACAGGCCGTTGATGATCTGTTGAAGGAACTGAGTCACGCGGTTCTAGCCGGGCACCGTCGGAATCACGGAGCGATCGAGGTTTCGAACTTGGCCTTGCCGCCTTCGATCTTGAGTACGACGGCGCTCTTTTGCGCGTTGCGCTGGGCGTCGATGGTGATCTTGCCCGTCACACCGTCGAAGTCCTTGGTCTGCGCAATGGCGTCGCGGATCGCGGTCGGGTCGTCTTTGCCCGCCCGACGAATGGCGTCGACCATCACCTCCGCCGCTTCGTAGCCGAGCGCCCCGAGGCCACTCGGCGCGACGCCGTATTTGGTCGTGAAATTCGCGACGAATTGCTTGGCTCGGTCAGTCGCAACGTCAGGCGCGAAATGATCGGAGAAGTACGAGCCGTTGATCGCGTCGCCTCCGATCTTGAATAAGTCCGGGGAATCCCAACCATCGCCGCCGAGGAGTGGAATTTTGAGTCCCAACCGATCGGCGGTTCGTGCGATGGACCCGACCTCGGAGTAATAACCGGGCACGAAGATGGCTTGTGCTGGAGTGCCACGAATTGCGGTGACTTGCGCGCTAAAATCAGTGTCGCCCTGCGAGTACGACTGTTCGACGACGATCGTGCCGCCTTGCGCAGTGAACGAATTCTGGAACGCTTGTGCGAGCCCGATCGAATAGTCGTTTTTCACGTCCTTCAAGATCGCGACTCGGTCCAGCTTGAGGTTCTGGCGCGCGAACGTCGCCATGACCCTGCCTTGGAACGGATCGATGAAGCACACACGAAATACGTAGTCGCCGATCTCCGTCACCTTCGGATTGGTCGAAGTCGGAGAAATCATGGGGATTTTGCGGCGCTGCGCGACTCGGCCCCCCGCAAGCGAGAGGCTGGATGCTACTTCGCCCAAGAGCGAGGTGGCCTTTTCGATATCGATCAAGCGAGTCACCGCGTTCGCGGCCTCGGCGGAGTCACCGCGCGTGTCGAGCGTCACCACGCGAATCTGCTTGCCGAGCACCCCGCCCTTGGCGTTTGCTTCCTCGATCGCGAGTCGCACGCCGCGGTCGGTATCCTGCCCGAAGTGCGCGGTACTACCCGTCATCGAACCATAGTGACCAATCACGATCTCCGATGCCCCGGTTTTCCGGCAGCCGACGGACAAGCCCGTCGCTAAGGCGCCCAGGCCAGAGATCAGAGTTCTTCGCTGAATCCGCATCGTTTCGGCTCCTCGGGCCGGGCCCGATTCGACGCGACGCTATCACAGGCCAGGTATCTAGCGTGCGCAAGCCTTCTTCGGGCGCGCCACGCCGCTCACTTGCAAGGGCGCAGGATTTTCAGGCCGTCGACTTCGACCTCGCACATTTGTGGCGCAACAGGTCCACTTGGCGCGTGCTTGGCGGACGCGGTGTTCGGTCCGCCGAGCTTGATCGTCACTCTTTGATCGCGCTGAGCGAGAACCTTGACTGCGCCCTTGAGTGCGCCTTTGGAGGCCTCGAACTCGAGTGTTTCGTTGGGCGTCGCCAACACTTCGCAGGGCGTCGAATCACAGACCTGAAAGCCGTTCTTCGACAGAGTGGCGCCAGTCGGGTCGCTCGATACGTCGAGCCGGATTGCGCTGGTCGGCGTGACGGTCGCTGTGCCCTCCCCGGATTTGGGGGGCTCTGGCACCGGGCTCACGCTAGGCGTTGAGGCGGCCGTCGGGACCGCCGCCGCCTGGACCGGCACGCCCACTGCACGAACTTCTGGGCTCGGGGCCGTCGAAGCTCCACGCTTTGCCATGAATACGCCGGCACCTGCCGCGAGCGCTGCCACGACAACCACGGCGGTAACGATGCCACCCCGCGAGCGAGCCGGAGGTCGAATGGAGGCTTCCGCGCCGAGCTGAGTCTCCGCGCGCGCGGCGTCCGTGCCTCGTTTATTGACCGTCTCGGCGCCACGGGTCGGGCCGAGCGCTCCCGTCGTTGGGCTTTGCACCGTTTGCACGAACTGCTGCGCGGTGGGGCTACCGGGAGCGTGTGGCAGAAACGACATCGAGTGCTCGGCGACGGACGCGACGGTCGGTCGGTAGCCGAGAGCCGCGGCATCGGAGGTTCCTGAAATCGCTTGTGCGAACTCCAGCATGGTCTGATAGCGAACGGCCGGATCCTTCTCCAGCGCACGCATGATCGCGGCTTGAAGCTGCGGCGAGATCGTCAACTCTGGATAGACGACGTTCATGAGCGGCGCTGGCTCGTTCAGATGCTTGGTGAGCACACCCAGAAATGTTTCGCCGGTGAAGGGTACGGCGCCCGTAAACATCTCGTACATGATGACGCCGACCGCATAGATATCCGCGCGCAAATCGGCGTGTTTGCCGCTCGCTTGTTCGGGCGCCATGTACTCGGGCGTGCCGAAAATCATGCCGGTTCGCGTCAAGCGGCGCTTCGTTGCAACCACCGCCTCGTCCTTCGACCGCAGCTGAGCAATGCCGAAATCGACGATTTTTACGATCTCTTCGCCGTCTGCCGTGCGCTGCAGAAAGACGTTCTCTGGCTTCATATCCCGATGCACGACGCCATTGGCGTGCGCGGCCGCGAGCGCGCGGCAGATCTGCATCGAAACGCGAATGCCAGTTCCCGCGTCGAGCACTCGGCGCCGCGTGAGCTCGTCGGCCAGATCGCAGCCCTCGAGAAACTCCATCGCCAGATAGAAACAGCCATTGTCGAGCTGGCCGAAGTCGAATACGTCGAGCACATTCGGGTGCTTGATACGCGATGCGCTGATTGCTTCCTGCTGAAAGCGCGTGACGATCTCGCCCTTCGTGGCGTATTCCGAGCGGAGCACCTTGAGCGCCACCCGTTTTTCGATCGCAACGTGCTCGGCCAAGTAAACTTGGCCCATACCGCCTTCGCCGAGCAGCTTCATGATGCGGTATCGCCCAGCGGCGAGGGTTCCAATCAGCGCATCGTTCGGGTCGGTCATGTCTCGGCGCGAGCTCCAGAACGAGGCCCGCTAGCTTGAAACCTTAGCGTTCCTTCCTAAGCGCGGCCAGAGCGCTGTGGCGGCGTCCACTCAGTCGTTCGAACGGCTTCGAAGCGGCGGCGCGCGCGTGTCCCTGCTAGCCAGAAAACCTGGCCTTTGATAGGCTCCGCGGCCCAATGATCGTCGTGATGGAGCCGAATGCCTCGGATGCGGCGATTGAGAGCGTGATTTCCTTCTTGGTTGCCGCCGGTTTCGATGTGCATCGATCGAGCGGGCAATTCCGCTCGATTCTCGGCGTCGTTGGTGAGGTGACCGGCAATGACGTTTCAGTAGTGAGCGAATTCGAGGGAGTGGCCCAGGTTACGCGCGTCAGTGAGCCCTTTCGACTCGCGTCGCGTCGCTTTCGACAGCGTTCGACCGTGGTGGACGGCCCGTGGGGTAGCATTGGCGGCGAGCGACCTTGGATCGCAATCGAGCCCGTCGGCCCGCTCGGCTCGGCGCGCAAACGCGCCCTGGGTGATGATGACGCTCCCGCCTCCGCTGAGCTGCCTTACGCGGTCGCTGCGGGTCGACCTTTCGATGCAGCGGTGACGCGCTCGCACTTGGCGTTCGAGAATGTGGGCTCGCTCACGTGCTTGTCGATGCATCCGCAGCCATTGGAGCAGGCTTTTGCGGTGCGTTTCGTGGAGCGCGCACCCAGTTGGGGCGCAAATTCCTGGATCGGGGCTGCCGAACGGGAGCTCGAGCGTGGCCAAGACCAAGTGGTACTGCTCGAAGCGGGTGGTGAATATCCAAACGGGGCGCGGACCCTCGAGATCGCCGCGATCGCGCGCGCCAAGATCCGCACACATCTGCCCATCGTCGTTGATGTTGCGAGCATCGCGCAGCGTGCGCGCTACTCGACCGCTGTGGCGTGCGCCGCGATCGCCGCTGGCGCGGATGGGGTCATCTTGCGAACCTGGGTCGGGCGCGAGGGTGACGTGCCCCGCGTACCGGCCACGCTGCGTTGGGCCGAGGCCGTTGAATTGGCCGAGCGTTTGCGAGACATCGGCGCTGTAGTGCGCAAATGAAGCAGCTCGCCGTCTTTGGCTTCGGCTTGGTGGGAGCGTCACTTGCCGCCGCAGTTCGAGAGGCCAGTCCTACGACGCGGATAGTAGCGATCGACCTCGCCGCGGTCGTCGCCTCCGGTGTCGCCCAGGCGCTAGCCGACGAGCTCGTCGACAGCAACGACCAGCCTCGCATTCGCGATGTCGCTGCGGCTTCGGATGTATGCGTTCTCGCTGCCCCGGTCAGCGTGATTGTAGCGCAGCTTTCAACATTGCTTGAATGCGCGCAGGTCGTCACGGACTGCGGCTCCACGAAGCGTTCAATTTGCGCGGCTTGCGCCGACTCCCCCCGACGGCGGCGCTTCGTTCCGGGTCACCCGATGGCGGGTGGTCCGGAAGGTGGCGCTGGTCAGGCCCGCGCCGATCTATTTCGCGGACAAACTTGGCTCCTTTGTCCCGAAAGCAGCGACAGCGACGCGGTCGACCGGGTTGAATCGCTGATCTCGCTGATCGGCGCGAGGAGCGTCCCGCTCGGCATCGACGCACACGACCGCGCCGTCGCTTACACCAGCCATGCGCCGCAAGTATTGGCGAGCGCCTTGGCGGTCCTTGCAGCACGCGCGGGGGCGAAGATTGCGGCGGGCCCCGCATACCGCGCGACCACGCGGAGCGCGGGCGGTGCCGAGTCGATGTGGCGCGACATTTTCTCTGCCAACGCGGATCAGATCAGCGTCGTACTGCGACGACTTGCGGCCGAGCTGAACGGTGTCGCCGCTGGTTTGGAGATGTCGCCTGCGGATGGAAGCGCCGCGTTGGCGTTGCTTGCAGAGGCTCGGGAGTCGCGCGACCGGCAGTGATTGCGCTCCTCGCCGACATGGCCGAATACTTGCTACACTCGGGGTGATGCGTTGGCCCCTTAGCCGTTGGTCGTGGCTGGTTGCCGTCGCCGTTGCTGCGGGCTGCGCGCTGAACCCACAGCCGGACTTGCCGGCCGCTGGCGTCGGTACCTCGGCACCGGCGGGTGAGGGCGGTTCCGGCACGGTGCTCGTCGTCGGAGGTGCATCCAATGCGAGTGGCGGCGGCCCCGCGAGCTCGGGCGGGGCGAACAGCGGCACCACGGCAACCGCGGGCAGCACGGGAATCGCGGGCAGTACGGGTGAAGCCGGCGCCGCCGGCGAGGGAGGCGCTCCGTCAGAAGCGGGTGCTGGCTCATTGCTCGCCCCGGCAAGCGACTACTGATCTCGCTGCCCGAGTTTGTGCCAGTCTGAGCCAGACGACCATCTTGCGGAGCTGGTTTTGCGCGCTCTGCGCTTGGCTTGAACCGTGCTAGGCAACGTGACAGGCATGCGAGCTCGGTGGCACAAATGGTGGCTGGTGGCGTTGGCCTGTACGGCTTGCACGCTGAACCCCCAGCCAGACCTGCCGGGCGATTCTGATCGTGGGGCAACAAACGGAGGCAATGGGAGCGTGGGCACCAGCACTGGCACTGGCGGGTCCACGTCCGTTGCCGGTGGTGGCGACCTAACAGTACCGGTCGTCGGTGCCGATGGCGGGATTGGCGAGGCCGGTGCCGGGGGCGAGGCCGGCACTAGCGGCGAAGCCGGTGCAAGCAGCGACCCTCCGGTCGTTGCGCGTTAGTTCTGGCCCCTCTGCGGTCGCCGACAGAGGCACAGAGCGCTCAGCTGGCGCCGGGTCGAACCAGATAGTGATCGAGGACGTTAGAGATGAGGTCCGCCAAGATCCCGTCGGCCACGCGCAGGCGGCGGCTCAGCTCGCGCGCCAAATTGAGGACGATCAGCGAGTAAGAGCGAAGGTCGTAGCGATACAGCGCGTCCAAATCTGCCGCGCTGATGCGGAGCAAGCGCGAGGGGGCAAGCGCGCGCACGGTTGCCGAGCGAGGTTGAATGTCGACGATGCTCATTTCGCCGAACCAATCCCCCGGCCCAAGCAAAGCCACCCTAGCTTCTGTCGAGCGC
>DATHOI010000211.1:0-6295 GCA_035485095.1 Polyangiaceae bacterium
CAAAAGCGCGAAGCGCCTCTGGCAAGCCGCGCTGCGCGCCACAGGGCACCCGCTCGCCGAAAAGCTAAGCCACCAGCTGGGGCGCGCGGACCACAGCTATTTCGTTTTCAATCTGAAGTTTAAACTAAGTTTAAACTTAAACATCAGCTTCGCTGAGCGTTGCAGTGGCCGACGGTCTGAAGCCGCCCGCTAGGCGACTCACAGGCTGAATTTCAAGCAAACCGCGGCGCTCTGGAGAGCGCACGAGCCAGCCACCTCGGCTGAATCCAGGCACTACGCGCGCAGGAATTCGTAGATGCCGTGCGGGCGAACGGACGGATAGCGAGCATTGTCGATGGGTGACAGCTTGCCGCGGCCACTCGCCATGTCGCGCGCGTACTGTAGTTGCTGCCAAACTGGGAACACGTTGTTCGGCGCTTCATCGGCCGCACGCAGGCCTGCGATCGCTCGATCGAGATCGTCGAGCGACCCTGCCGGCTCGATCGTCACCGGCGTGCCGCGAAGCTCCGCGAAGAGCGTGGCGAGCTCGCTGGGCGACTTCGAATCACCCGCGACGCGCACGACGCGACCGGCCTGGGCGTCGAGCGCGACGGCAGCGACGTACTTCGCCAAGTCGTCCGTGCTCGTGAAATCGTAGGCTTGGTTCGGGTCTCCCCAAACCTTGAAGATGCCCGTCTTCGGATCCGGACCAATCATGCCCAATTTGAGCAGATCCATGAAGGCACCGCACAGGACCGACGTACCACGCACTGGCGAGCCATCGAGGGTGCGATTGAATGTCCGTCGCAAGTCGAGATTGCGATTGTCCCCTTCGACGGTCTTGAAAAAGTCGACCGAGTAGTCCGAGGGAATCATGCGCGCGACGCCTGCTTTTTCAGCCGCCCTGAGCAAGCGTGTCTGCCCGTCGAGGATCACGTCGCCCAGGCCTTGCACCGAACAGACGACCACGTCGACCGCCTCGCAGGCCCGCAGCAGAGAGGCCTCGTCCGCGAGGTCTGCGCTGACGAGCTCGGCACCTCCTGCCCGGAGCTTCGCCACCTGATCGGCGTTCGAGGCGCTACGGTAGCTGACCCGCACATTCGCCGCGCCCAACGCGGTGAGCTCGTGAACGATCTTCGCGCCCAGCCTGCCACTTGCTCCAACCACGAGTACTCGGCTTCGGTTCGTCATCAACATTGCCTACCACACTGACGGCCTCGTCCGGTCTTTCCCCTCATGGAGCCGCAGAATTCAGCTCGGCAAACGCCGGGGCGAGCGGCTCAGTGGAGGATGGCGACTTCGATCCGCGAGCGCGCGTTCTCGAAGAACGCGGCGAGCGCGGCGTTCAAGCGACGCGACACGTACCAGCGCAACAGCGCGGGGCGAATCTCGTCGAACGGCGCGTTGGCGAAGGGCGTGTTGGTCGTCTTGTGAATGCTGCGCAGCTCCGCCTCGCTCGGCTGCAGCATCGGCGTGACCATGCGATCGAGATACAAGCTCGCGCGCGCCTTCTGCGCCAAGAAGCGGCCAAACTCCCGATCGCTGATGCCCTCGGCGCGGCGCGCATCGTCGAGCGCGTCCTCGCCACCCGCGCGATCGCTCAGCATGCGATGCGCGAGCTCACTCTGATGCTCGAGCTCGGCCTGGGTCGGCTCCGGCTCGATGCGCAACGTACCTAGAATCGTCTCGGCGATATGGCGGTCCAGCGCCGCGCTGACATGCCGCTCGCGATACGGCGCGTCGCCGAGAGTGCTGCGATCCGGATCCGACAGCGCCTCGAGGCGAGCTTCGAAGGCCAATTCACGCTGGAAGACGAAGCGCGGCCGACGCGCGCCGCCGGTTTCGGGCGCGACGAAGCGAACCACGGCGCGATCGACGGCAACGGGCTCGGCGTTGAGCGCGCCAGACAGCGCGCACAAGAGGACAGCGAGAGAGACCGCGAGACCGCGTTTCATCGCGCGGCTGGGCGTTTGCGCGACGAAGGCGTGGCCTCGTCGTCGCTCGCTGCGGGTGCGACTACGGCAACCACTGGAGCGTCCGGCGGGTCCCCGTCTGCGTCTTCAGTGGCCTGCTCCACGTCACCGCTCGCGGCTCCCGACTCTGGGCGATGCGCGAAGCCACGCGCAGCGCGACGCGCCTTCACGAACTCCGCAAATGCCGTCACCTTCTCCAGATCGCGCGCACCGAGCGTGTCAGCCAGCTCGCGGAGTTGCTTGCGCAAGGCTTCTGCGCCGCTCTTGCGGCGCGCGCTGAGCGCGTCTTGTGAGATCACCGGCTCGGGTGGCGGGTTCTCCGCGGCCCAAACCGGGCGAGCCACCGGCGCAAGCCCGTGGGCACTCAACCAGGCTTCCATGAAAACGCGCAAGCGTTCGCTACGAAAGGCAAACCAGCGCTCGCGCTCGGTGCCGTAGGTCATCAGCACGTCTTTGAAGCGGCGGAACGCACCTTTGCCGTCGATGGCGGCGCTGAGTTGGTCACGCAGCTCGCCTTCGTCCACCATGGGGATAAAGCGCTCCATCCAACGGTATTGCTCGCGTGAGCTGACCGGTTCGATGCGCATATAAGTGGTATCGGACGCGATACGTGAGTGCATCTCCGGGTCGGCAATGCCGTCCACCACCCGCAGGACTTCCCCGGTCATCAGGTGCAGGTAGCTGTGTACCTCCGGAGCGTTGTTCTCGAAGGCATCCTCGAGCGCCTCCCAGTCGACTGGGATGTCGCGCAACTGCTGGGCACCACCGTTGCCCGAGTCCGAGTCAGCCATTTCTATTTCTCCCAAAGCTCATCGATTCCTGACTACTCATCTTGGGGCCGAGGGCGGCGACCGGGAAGGGGAAATGCGCGCTTCTTTCCGCGTCGATGCCAGGATCAGTGCGAGCGCGCCCGACACACGGCGTCCGACCAGCGACCGAGCTCGGCGGTTCTCGTCGCAGCGTCGATCTGGGGAGTGAACGCGCGGTCCAGCCGAATCATTCGCGCAGCGTCTTCAGGGCTTGAAAATAGCCCGGCCCCGAGGCCGGCCAGCATCGCTGCCCCACGCGCGGTCGACTCGAGCTCGGTCGGGCGCTCAACCGTCACGGAGCCGAGGTCGCTTTGTGTCTGCAGCAGCAGATCATTGGCTGCCGCGCCCCCGTCGACGCGCATCCGCGTGATCGGACGACCGAGATCTTCGCTCATGGCGACCGTCACGTCATTGACCTGAAACGCGATGGCTTCGATCGTCGCTCGCGCCAGGTGAGCACGCGTCGTGCCGCGCGTGATACCGGTGATCAGGCCGCGTGCATTCGGATCCCAATACGGCGCGCCCAAGCCCGAGAGTGCCGGCACGAACGCAACACCGCCACTCGACGGCACCTGACGCGCGAGCGCCTCGATTTCTTGGGCCGAGGCAATGATACCGAGGCCGTCGCGCAGCCACTGCACGGCAGCGCCCGCGATGAAACAACTGCCCTCGAGCGCATACACGACCTCGCTCCCGATCTGCCACGCGAGCGTCGAGAGCAAACCGAAGCGGCTAGGCGTCGGAGTTTGCCCGGTGTTGACCAGCAGAAACGCCCCCGTGCCATAGGTGCACTTAGCGTCTCCTGGCGCAAAGCAAGCCTGGCCAAAGAGCGCCGCGTGCTGATCACCGGCAATTCCCGTGATCGGGATGCCGTCGGGGAGACCGGGCACATTGCGTGTCACGGCCACACGCGCCGCGCTCGGGACGATTTCGGGGAGCACGCGCTGCGGCACGCCGAACAGCGCACACAGCTCCTCGTGCCAAGTGCGCTGCGCGAGATCCATGAGCAACGTGCGCGACGCGTTAGTCACGTCCGTGACGTGGGGCGCGTTGGCCGCGGCGCCACCCGCGAGACGCCAAACCAAGAACGAATCCACCGTGCCAAAGGCGAGCTTGCCCGCTTCGGCGGCGCTACGCGCGCCCGGCACGTGCTCGAGCAGCCAGCTCAGCTTCGTGCCGGAAAAATACGGGTCCAAGACCAAACCCGTGAGCTCGCGCACCCGCGCCTCGTGGCCCGCGGCCTTGAGCTCCGCGCAACGCGCGGCCGTCCGTCGATCCTGCCAAACGATGGCGCGCTGCACGGCTTGCCCGGTCGCGCGATCCCAGAGCAGCGTGGTTTCGCGCTGATTGGTGATACCGATGGCCGCGATCTCCGACCCGCGAACGTTCGAAATTTGGAGGGCACCCGAAATCGCAGCGAGCACGCTCTGCCAAATCTCCTCGGGCTCGTGCTCGACCTGTCCGGGCTCGGGGAAGTACTGCGGAAATTCGCAGTTCTTGCGGCCGAGCGTCGAACCATCGAGCGCCATGACGAGCGCCGTGGTGCCCGTCGTGCCCTGATCGATTGCGAGAATATGACCTGCCACGGCCGGCGAGCGTATCAGAGCGTACCTCGGCCGGGGGGCCCGACGCCCAAGCGAGACGGGCGTGAGCGCGGGCCGTGAATACTGCGCGCCGAGCTCGCGCACCTACATCGAACCCAGCGAGCCAGCAATTGAGTCAGCCCAGCCACCAGCGCCGAGCGAGTAGTGATTTCGCGCCGAGTGCGCTCGGTACCCTTGTCGGCGCGTGCTGAGAACGGTAGCCTTTTTGCCCCTATGGCCCGCATTCTGCTCGCGACACCCGAAGGCCAGCAGGTCGTTGAGTTGCGCGATCACAACTCACTAGGTCGCCATCCGTCGAACACCATTCAGCTTCTCGACAAGATCGTGTCGAAGGAGCACTGCATCCTCGAGCGTCGCGTGAATGGCTTCACGCTGCGCGACCTCGGCAGCCTGAACGGGACGTACATCAACGGCGAGCGCGTCGTCGGTGAGCAAGACCTCAAGCACGGCGACGACATCGCGCTCGGCGCGACGCGCGCGCGCTACGACGACGGTTCGGGCCGTCCCTTGCCGCCGCCCCCGGCCTACGGCGTGCCAGCGCAAGGGCCACCACAGTCTGGCTGGCAGCAGCCCTCGGCGCCCCAATCCCAGATCGGCGCGCCACCATCGACGATCGGCGCGCCGCAATATGGGCAAGCCCCCGGACAGTTCGCCCCCGCGCCCGGCTTCGTCCCGGCTCCCGGCTTTACGGCGACGCCGGGGTTTGCGCCTGCACCCGGCTTCGCGCCCAGTCCAACGGGGACCGCGCAGATCCCACAAGTACCCGCAACGCGCGTGGACGTGAACGACAAGGCGCGCCAAATCGGCACGCAAATCGCGGCGACCGGCAAGGGCTTCATGCCTTACGACAAGCTGGCCGGAAACACCGACCAGCTCGCGCAAGACTATGAACGCCTGCGCCTGAGCCACGAGCTGTCACGCGAGATCGCGCTCGAGCGAGACTTGCCCACGCTGCTCAACAAAATCCTGCTCACGATTTTCAAATTCGTGCGCGCGGATCGCGGCGTCATCTTCTTGATGAACCCGCAAGGCGAGCTGGTCCCGGGCGCGAGCCAACGCCGGGACGGCACGGACGCGCCGATCCCCGTTTCATCCACGATCATGAACCACGTGATCAAGGAGCGAGCGACCGTGCTCACGCACGATGCCGCGATGGATTTCGCGGCGTCCAAAGGCAAGAGCATGATCCTGAATCGGATCAGCTCGGCCATCGTCGCGCCGCTGTTGCACAACAACGAGATTTTGGGCGTGTTGTGGCTCGACAGCGAAACGCTCGCGCAGTTTCAGCCCAAAGACATGGAAATCGTGACCGCGATCGCCTCGCAGGCCGCGATGTTCATCGAGATCAACATCCTCGGTAAAAAGGTCGAGCTCGAGATCGTCAATCGCGAGCGCTTCACGCGCCTGCTTTCGCCGAACATCGCGCAACGCGTGCTGTCCGGCGAGCTGGAAGTGAAGAAGGGCGGGCAGCTCGTCGGCGAGTGCACGGTATTCAACTCGGACATCCGCGGTTTCACCCCGATGAGTGAAGGCTCACGCCCGGAAGCCTTGGTCGATCTCCTGAACGACTACTTCGAGCAGATGGTCGAGATTCTGTTCAAGTACGAAGGCACGCTCGACAAATTCATGGGCGACGGCATCATGGCGCTGTGGGGCGCGCCCGTCGTGCACCCGGACGACGCGTTCCGCAGCGTGAGCTGCGCGCTCGAGCAGATGGAAGCGCTCGGCAAGTTCAACCGCATGCGTATCGACGCGAACCAAATGCCGCTGGCCATCGGCATCGGTATTCACACGGGTCCGCTCGTCGCAGGTTATATCGGCAGCTCGAAGGCATTGTCGTACACGGTGATCGGTGACACGGCGAACACCAGCGCACGGCTGTGCGGCGTCGCCAACTCCGGCCAAGTGTTGGTCAGTGAGGCGACACTCG
>DATHOI010000212.1:0-2708 GCA_035485095.1 Polyangiaceae bacterium
ATTCAAGCCGCGCCGTGCGCGAGGCCGCGCTGCCACGCTCTTATCGTTGTCCAGATAGACGAGCATCGCGGGGTGGCGCGCGGTGGCGATCAACAGGTCTTCGAAGCGACCTAGCGCGTGCGGCACGATCGCCGTCTCGACGTAGTTTCCAGCCAGGACCTTGAGCGCGTTCTTCCGCAAGAAGACGTTGAAGTGGTTGGTCCAAAAATCGACCATCAGCGCGTGAAGCTGCGCTTCACTGTCGACGTGGCGCGCGATCTGCGCGGCGCCCACCGTCGCCAGCAGCTCCTTCACGTTGACGCGGCGCGCCTGTTTGCGCAGCGAAATCTGCTCGGTGTCGACTGGATCGCTGTCGCGCGACGCGCCGAACATCGCGATCACGTCCTCCGGCTCACCGAGCGCGTGCGCGTACGCCGAGGCGATGGTCGACTCGTTCGCCGCTGCTGGCGCCAGCAACTGGGACTCGAACCAGCCCTCGATTCCGAGTTGCTTTACGTGCTCCGCCGCGCGCGGGCTCGCCCCAAAGGTGAACCGCGCGAGCACGTGCTGCACCGTGTCCGGCGTCGCCGGGGGCACGGAGCCGACGGCCATAGCTGGCTTCACGCGCGCGTTGTATGTGTCACGCGCAGCGCAACCTACCGCCAGCGCCAGCGTCGCAATCGGGGCCGCCTGCTGCTTTGCCATTGCCATCCCCGAGATGCCGCGTGAATCCGGCGCGTTAAAGAGTACCCTTCCGCCTGCGGCGTAATCGGGCTAGTTGATCGGTATGCCGTCTTTCGATTCCGCCCGAAATTGCCACGTCGTGCGGATCGTGTACGACGGGCCTGGCGTGGCCGGAAAAACCACGAATTTGAAGCGGATTTGCGACGTGATCCCGAGCTCACGACGCAGCGAGCTGTACACGCCCGCGGAGCTCAAAGGGCGGACGATGTTCTTCGATTGGCTCGAAATCGACGGACCGAGCCAGGGCGGCCAAGCCCTCAAATTCCAGCTCATCACCGTGCCGGGCCAGGTGCAACGCGCGTACCGCCGCAAGCCACTGATCGAGATGGCCGACGTGGTCGCTTTCGTGTGCGACTCGAGCCCCGCCCAGATCCCCGACACGATGCGCACCTTTTCACGCTTGCGCGCGCTGATGCGCCGCAGAGATGACAAGCTGCCCCTGGTCGTGCAAGCCAACAAGCAAGACGTGGACGGCGCGCTGAGCCCGGACAAGCTGCGCAAGCGGCTCAAACTCGACGACGCAGTACCCGTGATCTCCGCCACAGCCGTCAACGGCGGGGGCGTGAAAGAAACGCTGATGACGGCAATTCGCGCAGGTGTACACACCATCCGCGACGGCAGAATCACGGCACTCGCCGAAGCGTTCAGCAACGCGGACACGCTGTTCGATCACGTGCTCACCTTCGAGGACACGCCCAACAACGACGAAGTCGTCGATGCAGAAGAACTGCACATCGCCGCCGAGGACGTGGACGTGGAGGGCGAAGCCGCTGCAGCGCAACTGCAGGCCGCGTCGCTCGACGATTTGGAGGCGCGCGCGCGCCGAGCCGCCAAACGGAGCACCTCGCGCTCGACGAGTAAGTGACGCGCCCGTCGGCGCGCGCGCTTCCCGCCGCTCGCCGCTACGAACCTCGCGCGAGCGCGCGGTGTGCCTGCGCGAATTGGACGTAAATCGAATATATCTCAGCATTTGCGGAGCGGACCTCGCAGGCCATGCTGGGCCTTGATCAAGGCTCTTTACAAAGTATGAAACCGGTTCCAGAATTGGGTGCATGAAGCTATCCCGTTTGAGCGCACTGTGTCTCGCCCCACTCTGGTTTGCCGCCTGCGCCACCGCGCAAAACGGCACGGCACCGGGTGATTCTAGTGGCGGCTCGGATGGCTTCAGCGGCGCGAACAGCGACACCACCGGTGGCACACCGGGTGCGAGCGGCTCGAACGGCGCGTTCGGGGGCTCGGCTGGGCTCCCAGGCAGCAGCGGCGCGAGCTCCTTCGCCGGCTCGAGTGATCTAGGCGGCGCGAGCGGCAGCGCAGCGGGCGGACTTTCGAACGGCGGCACAGGCGGCACCGCCACAGGCGGTACGAGCGGCGCCGGGGGTACGAGCGGCGCGGGCGGCAGCGGCGGTAGCGCGCCGGTGTTCGACACCGGTGTGTGCGCAGTGAACCCAACCATGTCGCTCTCGTACAAGCAGAGCAACACGGGTCAGCAAATCACCGGGCAATACCAATTCATCAATACGAGCAGCACACCCATCCCCGTTGCAGATCTCAAGATCCGCTACTTCTTCAGCGACGAACACACGCAAGGTTGGACGACGTCCATTTACGAGTCACAGCTCGACAATCCTTACCTGCCGCTCGCGGGAACTACGCTCACGATCGTTCCGCTCGCGACGCCTCTCGAAGGTGCCGACTCCTACACCGAGATCGATTTCACTTCCTCGGGCAGCATCGCCATGGGCTCGACGGGCACCATCAGCTGGGACATGCAGCCGAACGGTTACGACGCGCCCTTCCAAATCCAGTCGAACGACTACTCCTTCAACGCGGCAGACACGGCGTTCACCGTCTGGGATCACGTGGTGATCTACCAAGGCAACACCCTAGTTTGGGGCTGCGTGCCTCCGTCGCTGAACGGCGGCGGCAGCGCCGGCGCCGGTGGTGATACCGGTGCAGCCGGCGAAACCGGCGCCGCTGGCGCACCC
>DATHOI010000213.1:0-3520 GCA_035485095.1 Polyangiaceae bacterium
GCCTGCCGCGGCAACCCCGGGCCCGGAGGCTGGGGCGTACTGCTCAGCTGGAATGGCACCCAGAAGGAGCTGTCGGGGTCGGAACCTGCAACGACCAACAATCGCATGGAGCTGATGGCGGCCATCATGGGTCTCACCGCCCTGAAGCGCCCCTCGGTCGCGACCGTGCAGACGGACTCGCAGTACGTGATCAAGGGCATTACCGAATGGCTACCCTCCTGGAAGGCGCGTGCCTGGCGCACCGCGGACCGCAAACCGGTCAAGAACCAGGACCTGTGGGAGCGGCTCGATGCGCTGGCCGCCGGTCACGAGATCGACTGGCGCTGGGTGAAGGGGCATTCGGGCGTCCCCGGCAACGAGCGCGTCGACCGGCTCGCCAATGAGGCGATCGACGCCATGCGGGCCTGATCCGACCCACGGGCCGAGCCGGCGTCGAAACGTGCTGGATACGGTCGGCGAAAACCGACCGCATACTGTTAAACTCGCGGCCCATGCGTCAGATCGTCCTCGATACCGAAACCACCGGCCTCGAACCCGAGCTCGGTCACAGAATCATTGAAATCGGCTGCGTCGAGCTGGTGAACAGGCGTGTGACGGGCCGCACCTTTCACCGCTATCTGAATCCCGAGCGGGCCATCGACGAGGGCGCGATGGCCGTGCACGGCATCAAGCGTGCCGACCTCGACGACAAACCCAAGTTCAGGGAAGTTGCCGAAGAGCTCATCGGCTTCATTTCCGATGCCGAACTCGTGATCCACAACGCGGCATTCGACGTGGCTTTCCTCGATGCTGAGCTGAGCAAGCTGGCAGGAGCGGCCCGGACGGTCTCAACCCTGTGCCGCGTGTTGGACACGCTGACCCTGGCCCGCTCGATGCACCCGGGGCAGCGAAACAACCTCGACGCCCTCTGCAAACGCTACAGCGTCGATAACTCGCGCCGCGATCTGCACGGGGCGCTGCTGGATGCCCAGATCCTTGCCGACGTCTACCTTGCGATGACGGGTGGGCAGGTCGGACTGGCCCTGAGCGAAAGTACGACGTCGTCCCGCGCTACAAGCGAGGGGCAGGCGGCACCCGCGCTCATTCGCACGGGCATACCCCTCAGTGTATTGATGGCGACAGAAGAAGAGGCGCAAGCGCATGAGAGCATGTTGACCATTATCGCCAAGGCCAGTGGCGGCAAGTGCCTGTGGATCCCGGTCCCCGCACCCGCCAGCGCGCCGGAACAGAATCGCTCAAGTGCCTGACACCCATTCCGCGCCCAAGTTCGGCGCCCAGTACTGGAAGCAAATCGTGCTCAATCTTCGTAAATGCCGCATCGGCGTCGTTGGTCTCGGTTATGTCGGCCTGCCGCTGGCAGTGGAGTTCGGCAAACACTTCGATACGACGGGCTTCGACGTCAAAGCGGGCCGCATCGCCGAGCTGAAAGCCGGTAAGGACAGCACACTCGAGGTCACCAAGGCCGAGTTGAAGGGCGCCACGCAGCTGAAGTTCACGACCGATCTCGCGGCTATGAAGCGCTGCCAGGTTTACATCGTTACGGTGCCGACCCCGATCGACGACTACAAGCGTCCGGACCTCACGCCGCTGGTGAAGGCGAGCGAGAGCGTCGGCAAGGTTCTGAAGAAGGGCGATGTCGTGGTGTATGAATCCACGGTGTACCCGGGTTGCACCGAAGAAATCTGCGTCCCCATTCTCGAGCGCGAGTCGGGCCTGAAGTTTAACAAGGACTTCTTCGCGGGCTACAGCCCCGAGCGCATCAACCCGGGCGACAAGGAGCACCGGCTCCCCACCATTAAGAAGGTCACCTCCGGCTCGAACCCCGAGGTCGCCGAGTTCGTCGACAAGCTGTATTCGTCGATCATCACCGCCGGCACCCACAGAGCCTCCAGCATCAAGGTGGCCGAGGCAGCGAAGGTCATCGAGAACACTCAGCGCGACGTCAACATCGCGCTCATCAACGAGCTGGCGCTCATCTTCAACCGCCTCGGCATCGACACCGAGGAGGTTTTGAATGCCGCCGGCAGCAAATGGAACTTCCTACCGTTCCGGCCAGGCCTGGTTGGCGGCCACTGCATCGGCGTTGACCCGTACTACCTGACGCACAAAGCGCAGGAGATTGGTTATCACCCCGAGATGATTCTTGCCGGGCGGCGCCTGAACGACAACATGGCCCTCTACGTGGCCGACCAGATCACCAAGCTCATGGCGAGCAAGCGCATCCACGTGAAGGGATCGCGGGCGCTGGTGATGGGTATCACCTTCAAGGAAAACTGCCCCGACATCCGCAATTCGAAAGTCGTGGACGTCGTGCGCGAGCTGCAGAAGCACGGCTCGGAAGTCGACATCTATGACCCTTGGGCCGATAACGCGGAACTCAAACATGAGTATGGCTTGCGCGTCATCCGCGATCTGAAGCCTCGCCGCTATGACGTCGCCATCGTGGCGGTCGCCCACAAGGCGTTTCGCGAGCTTGGCGCTGATGGCCTGCGCAAACTCTGCAAGAAGACCCACGTCCTCTATGACATCAAGCAGGTCTACCCTGCGTCGCAGGTGGACGGCCGGCTGTGAAAATTCTCGTCACCGGCGCAGCGGGCTTCATAGGCTCGCATGTCTCGCACCTCCTGATCGGACGGGGGCACGAGGTCGTCGGTCTCGACAACATGAACGAGTACTACGACGTCACGCTCAAACAGGCGCGACTCGCCAGGCTCGAGAAGCTGCCCGCGTTCCGGTTCGTGAAGCTCGACCTGGCCGATAACGACGGCATCGCGCAACTGTTCGCGCGGGAGAAGTTCCAGCGGGTTGTGCACCTGGCTGCCCAAGCCGGCGTGCGTTACTCCCTCGAGGCGCCGCACGCCTACGTGCAAAGCAACGTCACGGGAACGTTGAATATCCTCGAAGGCTGTCGCTACAACGCGGTCGAGCACCTGGTGTATGCCTCGACGAGCTCCGTCTACGGCGCGAACACCAACATGCCGTTCTCCGTGCACAACATCGCGGACCACCCGCTGTCGTTGTATGCGACGACGAAGCGCGCGAACGAGCTGATGGCTCACAACTACTCGTCATTGTTTAAGCTGCCGACGACCGGTCTGCGCTTCTTCACGGTCTACGGCCCCTGGGGCCGCCCGGACATGGCGTTGTTCATGTTCGCGCGCAATATCCTCGAAGGTAAACCGATCGACGTTTTCAACAACGGCCACCACAAGCGCGACTTCACTTTCGTCGAGGACATCGCCGAAGGCGTCGTGCGTGTGTTGGAGCGGGTTGCGCAGCCGGACCCGAATTGGAAGAGCGATGCTCCGGACCCCTCGTCGAGCAACGCACCGTGGCGCATCTATAACATCGGCAACCACAGTCCGGTGCCCCTCATGCACTACATCGAAGTGCTCGAGGACTGCCTCGGCCGCAAGGCACAGAAGAACTTTCTCCCGCTGCAGCTCGGCGATGTGCCCGATACGTTCGCGGATATCGACGATCTCGTGAGGGACGTGGGGTACCGGCCGGCGACGCCTGT